>NZ_JBVJMD010000001.1:0-260113 GCF_055584385.1 Streptomyces sp. NPDC104096 | reverse complement strand
CGCGTGGCCGGAAGGCGCGTGCGGGAAGGCGCATGAGCGAGGACACGTGGGCGCCGGGACAACGTGATCCGTCCGTGGCCGATATTCGTACAGATGCGCCCACGCCGTGTGCCAGAATCCGCCGACACCCGGGCACACGCACGTGACAGGAACGCACCCCCATGGACATACGACCGCGGCCGCTCCGCGAGTGGCTGCTCATCGGCGCGACGCTGGCCGTGGCCTGGCTGCCGCATGCCGTCGTCGGCGTCGCGCTGACGATCGCGAGCCTGTTGTTCCACACCGGGTGGATGCTGGTGTGGCTGGTGGGGATGTTCGTGGTCGGCGCCACGAGAGGCTTCATGGGCCGGGAGCAGCCGCCCGGCCGGGCCGTGCGGCCCGAGGACGAACCGGAACTGGTCGCGCTGGTGCAGGACGTGGCCGAACGGGTCGGCTTCCGGGAGCCGCTGCTGGTGCGGATCGTCCCCGACGTGGACGCGTCCATGGGGCCGGTGAAGGTCGACGGTGTGCGCACCTACGTCCTGCTGCTCGGACTGCCCCTGCTGCGCATGCTGACCGACGCCCAGCTCGCCTCCGTCGTCGCCCATGAACTGGCGCACGTCCACCATGCCCGCGACCGGCGCATGTCGGCGCTGCGGTTCGCCCGCGCCTGTCTCGCGGACCGGATGGACAGTCGTTTCCGCCCGCTCGGCCCCCTGGCCGCACCGCTGCTGCGGGCCACCCAGCCGCGGATGTGGCGGGCGGAGACGGCCGCCGACGCCGACGCCGTCCGGGTCGCCGGCACCGCGGCCACCGCCGAGGCGCTGCGCCGGACCGGGATGATCCACGCGGCGTTCGAAAACCTCGGCGCCGACTGGGTGTTCTCGACGGGCGAGGAGGACACCTACCCCGAGGACCTGTACGAGGCCCTGGAGAGCGCCCTGGCCGAGCCGCTCGTGGCCGAGCGCAGCGTCCTCGCCGTCGCCACGGAGGAGGAAGAGGCCGCCGCCTTCCCGTACGCCGTCGAGGACCATCCGCCGCTCGACCACCGGATCGCCGCGCTGCCCGCCGGCGTCGAGGCGGCCGCGCCCTGCACCGGCGCGCCCCTCGCCCTGCGGACCGCGGAGTCCGTCGAGCGCTGGTGCGTGGGCCTGCTGGCCGAGCTGGAGGACACACCGGCGGACGACCGGCGCCCCGTCCGTCTGCTCGACCTGCCCGACGACCGGCTGCACGCCCTGAGCGACCGCACGGGTCTCACGCTGCTGAAGCGCGCCACCGGCCACGAGGCGCCCGAGGAGGCGGTGGCCGCCGCGCTGGACACCGTCGCCGACGGCACCTGGCCGCTCCTGGCCCGCCGCCTGGAACCGCAGCTGCGCTGGATGCCTGCCGCGATGCGGTCGGTGGCCGCCCCGCAGGTGCTGAGCACCGCGGTGGTCCAGGGACTGGAGTCCGTGCTGCGCGCGGCCGGCTGGGCCCACGCCAGCCGCTGGATCAACAGCGTCCTGGTCGCGCCCGACGGCAGGACGGTCGACCTCTACGAGCCGGTCACCGCCGCCCTGAAGGACGGGGACCCCGAGCCCGTACGGGCCCTGCTGGCGGCCTCCGCCACGGCCCGGAAGGAGACGGCAGCATGAGACGCCCGGGACCCGCCCTGCGCGTCGCGCTCCTCGGCCTCACCGTCACGGTCGTCGGCTACGCCCTGTTCGCCACCTGGCTCATCGGACACGCCTACGCCTACGGGCACGCCCGCGACCGTGCCACGGCGACGGCCACCGGGCTGATCGTCGAGGACGGCATCGGCGGCGACGAGGACATCCGCGTGCGCTGGACCGACGCGGACGACCGCACGCACGTCCAGCGCTTCGGCATCTACGACACCGGCCGCTACACCGAGGGCAAGCGCTTCGAGGTCGCCTACGATCCCGCCGAGGCGGACCCGCAGGGCTTCCCGGCGGACCCCGACGAGACCGCGGCCGAGGACGACCGCTGGGTGCCCGCGGTGCTCGGCGGCCTCGTCCTCGTCCCGCTGGGCGGGATCTGGCTCTGGCGCGGACTGCGGTTCCGGCTGGCGGCCCGGCGGCCGGGCCACCCGATGACGGCCACGGTGCGCCGTGGGGAGCGGCTGAACCTGGGGAACACGTTCCAGAACCCGAACAGCACTTGGCTGGTGCTGTCGGAGGCCGAGCTGCCCGAGCAGGCCGACCGGCCGGTGGCGTCGGAGGTCGTGAAGCCGACCGAGCGCTGGCAGCGGGTCATGTGGCATCCGGCCCTCGACGAACTGACGGACGGCCGGGTACCGGTGACGGTGCACGCCCGCGGCAACCGGCCCGCCGTGGTGCGGCTGCCCGACGGCACCCGGCCGGTGCCGCTGGGGCGGCTGCGCCGGAAGCCGCCGACGAAGGTGTTTCTCGACGACCACGAGGTCGGCCGGCTCGACCTGCGGGACGCCTTCGTCCGCCCGGCCGCCGAACCGCGCCCCGCGCACCCGTGGTGGTGGTCGGGCGCGGGCATCGCCGCGCTGGGCGCCGTACTCGGTGTCTTCGGGGGCTTCCTGATGGGCGGTGGCACGCTGGTCGCGGTGGTGGGGTTCGTCCTGTTCACACCGACCCTGCTCACCGCGGTCTGGGCGCTGTCGGCCCCGCAGCCCTGAGCCGGTGGTCCGGTGCCCTCCGGGACACCGGCCCCCTCACCCGGTCCGCCGACCCCCGCGGGACGTACGTCCCGTCACGCCTCCGCCACCTGTTCGAACCGCCAGCGGTGCACGGTCCGGGTGACCAAGTCCGGTGCTGGTTCGGGGAGTTCGGGCAGGTCGGCGTCGTGGGGCGCGTCCCACCAAGTGATGACGAGGACGCGGTCCTGGGGGGCGCGGAAGGTCTCCCGGCGCAGCGGCGGCCGTCCGGGCAGCTCCTGCTCCCGCGCCCAGGCGAGCAGTTCGGCGCCGCGCCCGGTCGCCGCCCGCGCCTCCCACATCAGCGCGACGGTCATGAGTAGAGGTTGTCCTTGCTGACCTCGTGCACATGATCGTGGCCGTGGCCGTGGCCGTGTTCCCGCTCGCGGCCCGGTACGTGAGTGTCCGTCACCGGCAGCGAGGAGTCGGCCGAGAGGTCCCAGTCGGACGCGGACCGGCCCCGGGCGACCATCTCCGCGCCGAGCGCGGCCACCATCGCGCCGTTGTCGGTGCACAGCTTGGGGCGCGGCACGCGCAGCCGGATGCCGGCCGCCTCGCAGCGCTCCTGGGCGAGGATCCGCAGCCGGGAGTTGGCGGCGACACCGCCGCCGATCATCAGGTGGTCGACGCCCTCGTCCTTGCAGGCCCGTACGGCCTTGCGGGTCAGCACGTCCACGACCGCCTCCTGGAAGGAGGCCGCCACGTCCCGCACCGGCACCTCCTCGCCCGCCGCCCGCTTGGCCTCGATCCAGCGGGCCACGGCCGTCTTCAGTCCGGAGAAGGAGAAGTCGTACGCCGGGTCGCGCGGCCCGGTCAGCCCGCGCGGGAACGCGATGGCGCGCGGGTCGCCCTCCTTGGCGTACCGGTCGATGACCGGGCCGCCGGGGAAGCCGAGGTTCAGCACCCGGGCGATCTTGTCGAAGGCCTCGCCCGCCGCGTCGTCGATGGTCGCGCCCATGGGGCGGACGTCGGCGGTGATGTCCGTGGACAGCAGCAGCGACGAGTGGCCGCCGGAGACCAGCAGGGCCATCGTCGGCTCGGGCAGCGCGCCGTGCTCCAGCTGGTCGACGCAGATGTGGGAGGCGAGGTGGTTGACGCCGTACAGCGGCTTGCCGAGCGCATAGGCGTACGCCTTCGCCGCCGAGACGCCGACCAGCAGCGCACCGGCCAGACCGGGGCCCGCGGTGACCGCGATGCCGTCCAGGTCGCGCGCGGAGACCCCGGCCTCCTTCAGCGCACGGTCGATGGTCGGGACCATCGCCTCCAGGTGCGCGCGGGACGCCACCTCCGGCACGACCCCGCCGAAGCGCGCGTGCTCGTCGACGCTGGACGCGATGGCGTCGGCCAGCAGGGTGGTACCGCGGACGACGCCGACGCCGGTCTCGTCGCAGGAGGTCTCGATCCCCAGGACCAGGGGTTCGTCAGCCATTGATCTCTGTTCCTTGTTCGGGGGCGGAACCCTCGGCGGAGCCGCCGCCGGATTTCATGGTCAGGCGCATCACCAGGGCGTCGATGTTGCCCGGCTGGTAGTAGCCGCGGCGGAAGCCGATGGGCTCGAAGCCGAACCGCTCGTAGAGCCGCTGCGCGCTGACGTTGTCGACCCGGCACTCGAGCATGACCTCGGCGCACTCGAAGGTGGTCGCGGCCCGCAGCAGGTCGGTCAGCAGCCGGGAGCCGAGGCCGGTGCCCTGATGGTCGCGGGCGACGGCGATGGTCTGCACGTCCGCCAGGTCGCCGGAGGCGGCCAGGCCCGCGTAGCCCACGACCCGGCCCTCGGACTCGGCCAGCACGTACCGCCGGGTCGCCCCGGGGCCGCGCGAATGGGCCAGTTCGGACCAGAACATCCCCCGCGACCAGGCGTCCTCGGGGAAGAGTTCCTTCTCCAGCTCCAGCACGGGGTCGATGTCCCACCAGCGCATCTCGCGCAGGCGAGGAGTCACGGGCTCGGTCACTTCGGGGTGACCACCTTGTAGTTCTTGGGCACCTGCGCGTCGGGCCGGCGCAGGTACAGCGGCCGGGGTTCGGGCAGTTCCTCGCCCGCGGCCAGTCTCTCGGCGGCCAGCGAGGCGAGGGCCGCGGCGGAGACGTGCTCGGGCTCGCGGGCGACCGGGAAGGTGTCGGGGTAGAGCAGCGCGCCCGCGCCGACGGCCGGGAGCCCGGCCACCTGGTCGGCGATGTCGGCGGGCCGGTCGACGGCGGGGCCGGTCAGCCGGGTCCGGGAGTCGGCGTACGTCGCCCAGTAGACCTCCTTGCGGCGGGCGTCGGTCGCCACGACGAAGGGGCCCTTCTCGATGTCGGCGGCGTACGCGAGGCCGTCCAGCGTGCACAGGCCGTGCACCGGGACGCCGAGCGCGAGCCCGAAGGTGTCGGCGGTCATCAGCCCGACGCGCAGCCCGGTGTACGGGCCGGGTCCGGTGCCGACGACGACCGCCGTGACGGCGTCGAGCTTCAGCCCGGCGTCGGCGAGCACACGGTCGACGGCCGGCAGCAGCAGCTCGCCGTGCCGGCGGGCGTCGACCTGGCTCGACGAGGCGATGACGTCCGTGCCGTCGTGCAGCGCGACGGTGACGGCGGGGGTGGCGGTATCCAGAGCGAGCAAGAGCACGCAAACAGCCTACGGCTCCGCGACCCGTGCCGGACGCGCTGCGCCCGAGCCGGGGCACGGGGAGGCCCGCGGCCCGGGTACGCGGCAGCCCGCGGCCCGGGTCCGACACGGGCCCCGGCCGCGGGCTCGCACGCCCGGGCCGGGCGGGACCCGGCTGCTAACGTCGCCGGGAGGCACGGCGTACGGCTCCCGGCACGGATGCAGAGGTGGCAGCGGTGGCAAGCAGCAGCGCGGGATTCGTGGCCGGGCTGACCGCGACTGCCGTGGCGACGGTCGCCTTCCTCGCCTACCAGGCCTCGTCGACCGTCCCGGCCGGTTTCGACGCCACAACCGCGGTCGGCGCACCCACCAAGGCGGCCGCGAAGGCTCCCCGGGACAAGGGGAACCCCACCGCGCTGCCGAAGAACTCCGGCACGGGTGAACGGGTCGTGTACTCGGTGGACGACGACCGGGTGTGGCTGGTCGGCGGGAGCGGCCGGGTCGAGCGCACCTTCGAGGTCAAGCCGGGCAGCGTCGATCCGCTGCCGGGTTCCTACTTCGTCACCTCCCGCTCGAGGGCGGTCACCGGCACGGACGGCACCCCCATCGAGCACGTCGTGCGCTTCGCCAACGCGGGCGACGTGGTCATCGGGTTCAGCGCGGCCGTGGGGCCGGCGGCGGACCCCTCCGACACGAGCGTGAAGACGGGCGGCATCCGCGAGTCCCGCAAGGACGGCGACGCGATGTGGGTGTTCGCGACGATCGGCCAGAAGGTCGTCGTGATCCGCTGAGCGGCGGCTCGCCGTCGGTCAGGCGGCCTCGCGGCGGTTCTCCGGCCGTTCGTCGGGCGCGCGGGGCGGGGTGGAGACCGCGTCCGCGGCCGCGCACGACGCCAGCAGCTCGCGCATCGACGGTCCGCGCATCGACGCTTCGCGCAGGGACAGGCCGCGCAGGGCCGACCCGCGCTGCCCGGACTGCGACTGGGGTTCCGTGGCCGGCATGGACGCCTCCTGAGGGCCGGGGGCGGACGCGGTTAGGTAGACCTAACTACGAACTGGATACCATGTGACCACGCCCGGAGCGCCCGGCGCAACATCTTGCCGACGGGTTGTCGGAACGTTCATGCGAACGTCTCAGCCGCCGCGGGGCCCCTCCCGGACGCCCTCAGGCCGACAGAACGCTCAGGTCGACCGCGCCCCAGCGCTCCCCCAGCCCGGTCACGGTCACGTGCCGCACCTCGTCGGTCGTGTCGCCCACGGCCCGGTGGATGCGGACCTGGAGCCGCTCGTCGGTCAGCTCCTCGACCTTGCCCTCGCCCCACTCCACGACGATCACGGACTCGGGCAGCGAGACGTCGAGGTCGAGGTCCTCCATCTCGTCCAGCCCGCCGCCCAGCCGGTAGGCGTCGACGTGTACGAGCGGAGCGCCGCCGCCGAGCGAGGGATGCACCCGGGCGATGACGAAGGTCGGGGACGTGACGGCGCCGCGCACGCCGAGGCCCTCGCCGAGCCCGCGGGTGAGCGTGGTCTTGCCCGCGCCGAGCTCGCCGCTGAGCATCACCAGGTCGCCCGCGCGCAGCAGTTTGGCCAGACGGCGGCCCAGTTCGCGCATCTGGTCGGGCGAGGTGACGGTCAGTTCGAGGTCAGCCGGGCTGTGCGGTGCTGCTGGTGCTTCCATAGCCACCCACGGTAGCCCCTGCGGGCACGGCGCCGGCGCGGGTGAGGAGGTCGGCGAGGCGGTCGGTCACCACCTCCGGGTGCTCCAGCATCACCAGATGCCCGGCGTCCGGCACGAGCACGAGTTCGGCGTCCGGCAGCAGGCTCGCGATGGCCTCGCTGTGCTCGCTGGGCGTCACCAGGTCCCGGACCCCGGCCAGCACCAGGACCGGCATGTCCTTGAACAGCCCGAGCGCCTCGGTCTTGTCGTGGTCGGTGAAGGCCGGGTAGAACTCGGCGACCACGTCGATCGGCGTGCTCTCGATCATGCGTTCGGCGAATCGCTCGACCGCGGGATCGACGTCCCGGGACGCGAACGAGTACCGCTTGATGATCCCGGCGAACAGCTCCGCCGTCGCCCTGCGCCCCTTCTCCACCAGTTCGGCCTGCTGCCCCAGCGCCTTCAGCACACCGGGGAGCACCCGGCGCACCGCGTTGACCCCGGCGACGGGCAGTCCGAAGTTGACCTCGCCGAGCCGCCCCGACGACGTACCGACCAGGGCGGTGGCGACCACCCGGTCGCGGATCAGCTCCGGGTACAGGGCCGCCAGCGCCATCACCGTCATCCCGCCCATGGAGTGGCCGACCAGCACGATCGGTCCGTCCGGCGCGGCGGCGTCGATGACCGCCTTCAGGTCCCGGCCGAGCTGGTCGATGGTGACCGGCGAGCCGCCGCCGGCCTGCGCCGCCCCGCGCCCGGACCGGCCGTGGCTGCGCTGGTCCCAGTGCACGGTCCGTACGACACCGCGCAGCGCCGCCCGCTGGAAGTGCCAGGAGTCCTGGTTCAGGCAGTAGCCATGGCTGAAGACGACGGTGACGGGGAGGGGGGCCTTGCGGCCGAAGAGCCGGCGTCTGCGGGGTGCCGGGCCGCCCTCGGGCTCGACGTCGTCGACCTCGTAGTACAGCTCGGTGCCGTCGTCGGCGTACGCCTTGCCGGGGGTGCCGCGCAGCGCGCCGTACGGGCCGGTGGAGTCCAGTGCGAGCCGGGCCCGCCTGCGCATCCCGCGTCCGACGGTCATCCGCTCGATGGCGACACCGGCGGCCGCGCCCGCGGCCAGCACGCCTATCGCGGCACCCGCGAGACCGGTCGTCCTGCGCCAGCCGCCGGACGCCGCCGCGGCGGAGGCGACGGCCGCCGTGGCGCTCGCGACGGCCTCCGCACTGCTCTCGCTCACGTACCGCTCCTCTTCGCCGTGTCGGCCGTGACGGCCGGACCGGTCGCGGTCGCCGTACCGGCCGGGTCGGCCGTGGTGGTCGTCGTAGTGGCCGTGGTGGTCGCCGTACTTGTTTCCGGTTCTTCGTTCACATAGACGCGCGGAACCCGGGTTCCGATGCGCGTGACGATCTCGTACGCGATGGTGCCCGCGGCCTGCGCCCAGTCCTCGGCGGTGGGCTCGCCCCGGTCGCCGGGGCCGAAGAGCACCGCGCGGGAGCCCGGCTCGGGCTCGTCGCCGCCGAGGTCGACGACGAACTGGTCCATCGCGATCCGCCCGGCGGCCGTGCGCCACTTGCCGTCGATCAGGACCGGTCCGCTGCCGGAGGCGTGCCGCGGGATGCCGTCCGCGTAGCCGACGGGTACCAGGCCGAGGGTGGTCTCACCGGGGGTGACGTAGTGGTGGCCGTAGCTCACGCCGTGACCGGCCGGGACCCGCTTCACCAGCGCGACGGACGCCGACAGCGTCATCACCGGGCGCAGCCCCAGGTCGGCGGGGGTGCCGAGCTCGGGGCTGGGCGAGATGCCGTACACGGCGATCCCGGTCCGCACGAGGTCGAAGTGGCTCTCGGGCAGGGTGAGCGTGGCGGGCGAGTTGGCGATGTGCCGCACCTCGGGGCGGACGCCGCGCGCCTGCGCGTACGCCAGCATCTCCCGGAAGACGCCGAGCTGCGCGGCGATGGAGGGGTGCCCGGGTTCGTCGGCGCAGGCGAAGTGCGACCAGAGCCCGGTGATCCGGACCAGCCCCTCGGCCTCGGCCGCCAGGGCCGCGCCGACCAGCTCGGCCCAGTCCTCGCCGGGCTGGCAGCCGCTGCGGCCGAGCCCTGTGTCGGCCTTGAGCTGCACCCGCGCGGGCACACCGGCCGCCCGCGCCGCCCGCACGACCTCGCGCAGCGCCCACATCCCGCTGACGGACACGTCGAGGTCGGCCTCGATCGCCTCCTGCCAGGGCCCGCCGGGCGTCCACAGCCAGCACATGATCCGCCCCGGCAGCCCGGCGGCGCGCAGCGCCAGGGCCTCCTCGGGGGTGGCCGTGCCGAGCCAGGTCGCTCCCGCGTCGAGGGCCGCCCGGGCGCAGCGGACCGCGCCGTGGCCGTACGCGTCGGATTTCACGACGGCCATGAGGGCCGCGCCCGGCGCGAGGGCGCGCAGGGTGCGCACATTGGCCCGCAGGGCCGCCAGGTCGATCTCGGCGCGGGCACGCAGGGGGGCGGTCGGCGAAGGTGCTGTCTCATTCATGGCGCCCCCAGTGTCTCAGAGGGGCGCGGCGGCCCTTCGGCACCGGCCCGGGTGGGCGAGGTGCCCGGTCGCGTGCCACGCCCGGTCACGATCCGTGCCACGCCCCGGGCCGCCGTCCGCGCCGACTTACGGCGCCGGCCTGTGCCCCCAGACGTACACGCGGTCGTTCTGCTTCAGCACGCCCCACAGGGTGCGCGCGTCGCCCAGCGTCAGATTGACGCAGCCCCAGGAGCCGACGGTCGTGTAGAGGCTGCCGTACACGGCGTGGAAGGCCTCTCCGCCGTCGAAGAACTGGGAGTACGGCATGGGGGTGTGGTAGATCGTCGACACGTGGTTCTTGTGCCGCCAGTAGATCGTGTGCCATCCGGGACGCGTCCGGTGCCCGATCCGCCCGCTGCGCATCGGCACGGGCCCGAACAGCACCTTCTCCCCCTTCTGCACCCACGTGAGCTGCCGGTCGAGGTCGACACAGGCCACCCGGTACGTCCGCACCGGGCACTTCCCGGCCGCGTCGGGGTCCTTCCTCGCGGACTTCAGCATCATCCGCGCCCAGGTCACGGTCCCGGCGAACCCGGTGGCGGGCTTGATCTTCTCCTTCTCCTGGAACGCCCGGATCGCCCGGCAGTCGGCCGCCGACTGCTTCCCGTCCACCTTCAGCTTCAGCCAGCGCTCCACCTGCCGCTGGAACGGCCCCGTCAGCTCGCTGCACGTCACGCCCGCGACCAGGTCGGCCAGCGGGACGTACTCGACCAGCGCGTAGGTCCCGCGCTCGGCGGCGCGCGGCTCGACGGCGTCCTCGGCTGCGCTGGGCGCATACGTCCTCGGTGCCAGCATCTGGTCGGGGGTGTCGATCTGCCAGGGCCGGTACGGCCCCGGCGGCACCCCGGGCACGAGCTCGCCCTCGGGGCCGGCGGCGGGGTCGGGAGCGGACACGGGGACGGTGGCGGGAAGAGCGGCGGGAGGCCGGGGCGCGGCCCGGGCTGCGACGGCACCGGCGGGAAGAACGGCAGCGGCGGCGAGCAGAACGGCGATCCCCCGCGTCCCTCGCACTCCCCGGAATCGCACTCCTCGGATTCGCGCTCCCCGGATTCCTCGCATTCGTACGCTGATCATGCGATCAGCGAATCGTGGTGCGGGGCCGGACGAAGGGTGGCGCGCGGCGGGGTCCCCCGTTCAGCCCTTACGCCGGACAGGGAGCAGCTGACCGGCTCCGAGCAGCAGCAGTCCGGTGAGCAGGAGCGCGTTCACGCCGAAGAAGCGGGCCTCCCAGGGCGGCGTCGGCAGCGCACCGAAGCAGAACAGCCCCTGCACCACGCAGGACGTTCCCATCAGGAGTGCGCCGGCTCCGTAGATCCGGTGATGCCGGACATGGCGGCGCGCCCACGGCAGCGTCCACCCCGTACGTATCGAGGCGACTCCCAGGGCCCAGAACAGCAGGCCCACGACCGAGCCGAATCCGACGATCCATTCCACGGGGCTTCCTCCGAACGACGAACACAGGCATCACCACGTCCCGACCAGGACGCACGCATGCTGCCGCCGTTCGCCGCGGGGCGACAATGCCGGACCCCGGCAGTCATCGGCGCGCTTCGCCGCACAGGCACGGCAAGCGCTCCCGACCGGCTCCCGCTCGGTCCTCCTCGCCGCTCTCCCGCTCAGTCGCGCACGTCCCGCCAGGCGCCCGGGATCGCCTCGGCGACGTCGTGCGCCCCCGTCGGCGCCCCGTCCGACGCGAACCGCCCCGCCAGCCCGTGCAGGTACGCCGCCACACTCCCCGCGTCCACCGCGCCCAGCCCCGCCGCCAGCAGCGATCCGCCCAGCCCCGACAGCACGTCCCCGCTCCCTGCCGTGGCCAGCCAGGACGTGCCCGTCGGATTCACCCGTACGGTCCGGTCCCCGGGGCCCGCGACCAGCGTCGTCGACCCCTTCAGCAGCACGGTCGCCCCGTACCGCCCCGCCAGTTCCCGCACCGACTCCAGCCGGGCCCCCTCGACCTGCTCCCGCGCCACGCCGAGCAGCGCCGCGGCCTCCCCGGCGTGCGGGGTCAGCAGGGTCGGTGCCGTGCGCGCCCGTACCGCCCCGGGGTCGGCCAGCCGCAGCCCGTCGGCGTCCAGCAGCACCGGCACGTCCGTCGCCAGCACCTCCGCCACGGCGTCCGCGTCGTCCCCGGCCCCCGGTCCGACGACCCACGCCTGTACGCGCCCGGCGTGCCCGGGCCCCCGGTCCGAGACCAGGGTCTCCGGGAACCGGGCGATGACGGAGTCCCCGGCGGGCCCCACGTACCGCACCGCACCGGCCCCGCCCCGCAGCGCACCGGCCACGGCCAGCACGGCGGCCCCCGGGTAGCGCGCCGACCCGGCGGCGATGCCGACGACACCGCGCCGGTACTTGTCGCTCTCCGCGCCGGGCAGCGGCAGCAGCGCGGCCACGTCCGCGTGCTGCAACGCCTCCAGCTCCGGCTCCACGGGCAGTTCGGGCCCGAGCCCGATGTCCACGAACCGCACGGACCCGGCGTACTCGCGCGCCGGGTCGACCAGCAGCCCCGGCTTGTGCGTCCCGAAGGTCACCGTCAGATCCGCGCGCACGGCGGCGCCCCGTACCTCTCCGGTGTCCGCCTCCACCCCGCTGGGCAGATCGACGGCGACGACGGCCGCCCGTGACTCCTCGACCAGCGCGGCCAGCGCCGCCGCGGCCGGACGCAGCCCGCCCGTGCCGCCGATGCCCACGATGCCGTCGACGACGAGTCCGGCCCGGCGGATCGGGCCGTCGGCCGCGTCCGGGGCGACCGTCACCCCGCCCGCCCGCCGCAGGGCGGCGAGGCCGCCGGCATGGGTGCGCTCCGGCGCCAGCAGCACCGCCGTGACACCGGCGCCCCGCCGGGCCAGCCGGGCCCCGGCGTACAGGGCGTCGCCGCCGTTGTCGCCGCTGCCGACCAGCAGCACGACCCGGGTGCCGTAGACCCGCCCGACCAGGTCCGCGCAGGCGGCGGCCAGTCCGGCGGCGGCACGCTGCATCAGCGCGCCCTCCGGCAGCCGCGCCATCAGCTCCCGCTCGGCAGCCCTCACCGTCTCCACGCTGTACGCAGTACGCATGGGTCCGAGTCTTCCCCACCGCACCCGCACCACGCAGGTTATGGCCCTCCCCCGAGGCCCCGGTGCCCGGACTATCCCTCCGCCACCACCACCGCCGAGGCCACCCCGGCGTCATGACTGAGGGACACGTGCCAGGAGCGCACCCCGAGTTCCGCGGCGCGCGCCGCGACCGTGCCGCTCACCCGCAGCCGCGGCTGTCCGCTGTCCTCGACGAACACCTCGGCGTCCGTCCAGAGCAGACCGGCCGGCGCGCCCAGCGCCTTGGCCAGCGCCTCCTTCGCCGCGAACCGCGCCGCGAGCGAGGCGATCCCCCTGCGCGCCCCGCTGGGCAGCAGCAGCTCCCGTTCCAGGAACAGCCGTTGCGCCAGTCCGGGCGTGCGCTCCAGCGACGCCGCGAACCGGTCGATCTCGGCCACGTCGATACCGACCCCGATGATGCTCATGCCGAGCACCCTACGGCCGGTGTTCCTCCGTCGGCGCGACTGTCACAGTGGACTGCTAGCCTGCGGCAACTTGATCACTTCAGCCACACACGTCACACGCGCCACGCACCACGCACGTGGGCAGATGTCGCAGGTGGCACAAGTGGCACCACCCACATCACTCACACCGTGCACAACAGCGCGCCCTGGGGGCCAGTCGGCGCGCCAGGGCCGGCGACGCCAGGGGGCGGAGGAATGAGCAGTTCCAGCAACGGCAGGGACGGGACATCCACAGGTGCGTACGACGGTACGTACGGGGGCGCTTCGGCCCTGATGTCCGACCCCTTCGACTACCTGCCCGAACTCGCCCCGCTGCGCACCGCCGCGCAGGCCGGCGACTGGCCCGCCGTACGGGCCTTCTTCACGGGCCTCGACTCCGCCGAGAAGATCTCCTACGCCTCGGGGCTGCTCTCCGACATCGCCGGCGTCGAGGGCTTCCTGGAGCGCGCGGTCGCCGAGCTGCCCGGCGACCCGCTGCCGCGCACCCTGCTGGCCAGGCGGTACATCAGCATCGGCTGGGACATCCGCAGCGGCGCCCGCGCGAAGCACGTCTCACGCGACCAGTTCGACCGGTTCCACGCCTGGCTGCGCAAGGCCGAACAGCTGCTGATCGAGGTGTGCGCCGAGCAGCCCGCGTACGCCCCCGCCTGGACGGCCCGGCTGATCACCGCGCGCGGTCTGGAACTGGGGCAGGCCGAGGCCCGCCGCCGTTACGACCGGCTGTCCGCCCACCACCCCCACCACTACCGGGCGCAGATCCAGCTGCTCCAGCAGGTGTGCCCCAAGTGGAGCGGCTCCTGGGAGGAGGCGCACGGTTTCGCCCGGGAGTGCGCGAGCGCCGCGCCCGACGGCTCGGTGGCGGGCGCCCTGGTCGCGGAGGCCCACATCGAGCACTGGCTCGACCTCGACAGCGGCGCGAACGCGGCGTACATGCGGGGCCTGCCGGTCCGCGACGACCTGCGGTTCGCCGCCCAGGTGTCGGTGCTGCACCGCGACCACCGGGACGGCTGGGACACCGTGGGCGCGCACAGCACGTTCGCGATGGCCTTCTCGATCGGCGGCCACTTCGCGGACGCCGCCCCGCACTTCGCCGCGCTGGGCAACCGGGTCACCGAGTCCCCGTGGCACTACCTGCCGGACTGGCGCGGCCAGTTCACCAAGTTCCGCAAGAACGCGCTGGCGACGCTCTGAGGGGGAGACCGCACATGACCACGCAACCGCACACCGACAGCGGCACGAGCACCGCCTTCACCGGCACTGGCACTGGCGCCGGTGCCGGCACCGACCTCTCCGCCCTCGACGGCCTGATCTCCCACACCACCACCCAGGGCATCCCCACCCTCTACGCCCCGCGCCCCGGCGAGATCACCGCCGGTCTCTTCTTCCGGGTCGGCCGCGCCGACGAGACCCTGGCCACCGCCGGGATCACCCATCTCGTCGAGCACCTCGCCCTGCACCGCCTGGGCCTGTCCGACCTGCACTACAACGGCGCGACGGCGAACACGTACACCCTCTTCCACGTCACCGGCAGCGAGGACGAGGTGGTCTCGTACCTCAACAGCGTGTGCGCGGCCCTGCGCGACCTGCCGCTCGCCCGGCTGGAGACGGAGAAGGAGATCCTGCGCACCGAGGCGGCGGGCCGCAGCGGCGGACCCGGCTCCCAACTGCCGCTGTGGCGCTACGGCGCCCAGAGCTACGGCCTGACCAGCTACAGCGAGCTCGGCACCTGGGGGCTGACCGCCGACCAGGTCCGGCACTGGGCCGAGACCCGCTTCACCCGCGACAACGCGGTGCTGTGGCTGACCAGCGACAGCGTGCCGGCCGGACTGGACCTCACGCTGCCCGCCGGCACCCGCCACCCGGCCCCGGCGGCCACCAGCGCGCTGCCGGTGACCCCCGCGTACATCCACGGCGACGACGGCCATGTGGTCTTCACGTCCGTCCTGCGCCGCTCCACCGCGGCCTCCGTCTTCGCGGACGTGCTGGGCCGCGCCCTCTTCCAGGACCTGCGCCAGGAGGGCGGCTACTCGTACTCGGCGGAGGCCGACTACACCCCGCGCGACGCCGACCACGCGACCCTCACCGCGTACGCCGACGCGCTGCCGAAGAAGCAGGACGCGGTGGTCGGCGGCTTCGTCGACACCCTGGCGCGGCTGCGCGCGGGCCGTATCGAGCAGTCCGAGCTGGATTCGGCGCGGGTCAAGGTCCTCAAGCGGTACGACGCTCCGGACCTCGGCGCCTCCTCCCTCCCGTCGTACGCGCTCAACCTCCTGCTCGGCCACCGGCTCCTCTCCCCCGAGCAGCACCGGGCCGAGCTGAACGCCGTCACGCTCGCCGATCTGCGCGAGGTGGCCCGGGAGGCCTGGTCCACCGGACTCCTCCAGGTACCCGGCCGGGGCGCCGACTGGGCGGGCTTCGAGTCGGCCCCGCAGTACTCGCAGGCGCCCGTCGTCGGCACCCGCCACCAGTCCCTGGAGGACGACCGGATCACCCTGGTCATCGGCCGTGAGGGGGTCAGCCTCGTCACCCCCCGCGGCCCGGTCACCGTCCGCTTCGACGCCTGCGCGGCCATGACCACCCGCCCCGACGGCGCCCGCAGCCTCACCGGCGCGGACGGCTTCTGCGTGTCCGTCGAGCCGACCCTGTACCGGGGTGTGACGCCGGAGCGGATCGCGGCGGTGGACGCGTCCGTCCCCGCGGCCGCGGTGGTCCCGCTGCCGGCCCGCGACCCGCAGCAGATACCCCGGCCCCAGGAGCGGTCCCGCACCCCGCAGTCCTCGGGCGGCGGCCGCTCCACCTGGGCCTGGACCCTCGGCCTCTGGCTGGTCGGCTCGATCGCCGCGGTCTGGAGCCTGCTGTCCGCCGCGGTCACCGCCGACGAGCTGGGCGCCGCGGACCCCGAGTGGGACGTGGTGGTCGGCGTATGGGTGCTGGCCCTGCCGCTCCTGCTGGTGACCTGGAAGCTCCACCGGGCGCGGCAGCGCAGGCGCCGCTGACCCGCCCGTCGGGCGCGCACCCGGTCCACCGCCCGGGCCCGTCGGGAACTCGAAGGAGAATCCGATCGTCGGCCCGGGTGGTGCGCCCGGCACCCCCGTCGTGAAGCGCGCCCCCCTGTCATGAAGAGCGCTCCCGCAAACCACTTGCCGATCAACCTCACCCCATTGCCGCACATCCGGCGGAGCGGAGGGCGCGTTAGTGGAATGTGACGAAAGCAAGGTTTTTTGATCCGCCCCGCTCCGGGACGCCGACCGACAGACGACCGGCACCCCGCGCGGTGGCGGTGGGGCGGTTCACCTTCACGCCTGCCGAGGCGTACGCATCGCCCGAGGCCGGCGGCACCTTGCACAAAGTCGGCGTACGGGTCGGACTGCGGCTCACCGAGTCGCTGCTCAGCGATCTCCTGACGTCGCTCGACGCGGCCCAGGAGGATCTCGCCCGGCGCTGGAGCGGTCGGGCACGCTCCGGTCACCCCGCAACCCGCATGGTGGAGCTGCCGTGACCGACGACTACCCGGATCTCTCCTTCGCCCGACACGAGTGGTACCCCGACGCCTACCCGGCCGGGCCGGCCGGCGGCTGGCACGGGGGCACCGCCGACACCCTGCACCCCGCCTTCCCCGAGGAGAGCTGGGACCCGGTCGAGGAACTCACCTACCTCCTCCAGGACGCCGTGGCCGCGGACCAGACGCCCGTCGTGCCGCAACCCCGCAGCGAGCACCCGCCCGACACCGGCTACACCGGCGACCCGATGGAGAACCTGGCCCGGATCACCGCCGAGTTGCCGCCCATTCGGCACGCCTCCGCAGGACACCGGAAGGTGCGGGCCCGCAATCCCCGCTTCACCTGGTTCCAGACCGTCAGCTTCTCGATCGCCGCGTTCGCCGCGGTCATCGTGTCGATGGTGAGTGTGTTCGGCGGCATGGTGGCGTACGCGCCCCTGCGCCACATCGCCGCCGCGACCGGAGGCGGCGCCCTGACCTGGTGGCCCCTGCTGATCTACGGCCCCTGGATGGTGGGCTCGCTCTCCATCCTGCGCACCGCCCTGCACCGGCGCCGCGCCATGCACTCGTGGTTCGTCGTCCTGCTGTTCTCCTGCCTCGCGATGATGCTCTGCGTGGCCGAGGCCGACCGGACCTTCATCGGTGTCTCGGCGGCCGCCCTGCCGGCCGTCGCGTCCCTCGCCTGCTTCCAGCAGTTGGTCCGTCAGGTCACGCTGACCCGGCCGCCACGCCAGCCGGCCTCCCGCCACCGGCAGCGCCCCGCCCCCGCGGCGACCGGCAGAACCGGGAACGGTCCGGCCGCGTCGAGATCGCCGCGCCGCTGACCGCGGGAGGGGGCCGGCGCATCGGCAGCCGACGGCCGGCCCCGGCACCCCGTCAGGCGGGGCACCGTCAGCTGGGACCCCGTCAGGTGCGGGACACGATCCCGCAGCCCTCGGTGCGGTCCTGGTCGAGGCTCCGGCTGCGGTCGTACGGATCGGTCGCCGGCCCGGTCGGGGTCGCGCCCGCCGGGGCGTCGTCCGTCCGGAACTCGGGGTGGAAGTAGCCGTCGTAGACGTCGCAGGCCGAGTTGCCCGCCACCTCGTCGTAGCTCTTGACGCTGACCTTCCCGGGGGTGACCCGGTAGCGGGCCGGGTCGAGGAGTTCGAGGTCGAGCACGCGCCGCACGATGGTCCGGGCCACCTCGGTCCTGCTCCTGTCGACGTGCGCGAGCGGGTAGACGAAGCTGTAGTCGGCGTGCACGACGACGGAACCCTCGGCGCCCGCCTTGAACGTCATCCGCCCGCGGGTCTTGACCACCTGGCCGACCACCCGCACCTCGTCGGGGTCGAACCGGCTGAACATCAGCAGCGGGTCGTGCTTCTTGTCCGGCTTGAGCAACGAGGTGTTCAGCAGGTCGAGCAGTTCCGGCTGCTTGGGGTCGAGCACCCCGAGCGCGGCGGCGGGGCGGCCACCGCGCAGGGTGGCCGGCGAGAGACTCCCGTCGACCAGGAACGTCCTGGTCTGCCGGAGCACCTGTGCCACCTGCGCCTTGGACCAGGACCCGACCGGCTTCGCCTCCGGCAGCACGATGCCGGCCTCGCCGTCGGCCCAGGCGAGCGCCGGGGATCCCGCGAACGGCCGGTCCACCGTGGGCAGGTCGGGGGCCACCGACTCCGGCGGCGCGGTCGGGGCCGTGGTCTCCGGCGGCAACTGCGAGGGAGCGGCGACCGCCCGGTCCGAGGCATGGAAGGGATCGCCGGGGATCAGCGAGGGCCGCACCGCCACCACCGCCACGGCGATGGCGACCGGGATGCCCAGGAAGCCCCACAACCGCCGCCGCCGGGTAGCCCGTTCGTCCATCTCCTGCCAGGCCGGACCGGTCCGCCAACCCGCGGGCAGCTCACCCCGGGCCTCCTGCTGCCGGAGCCGTTCGGTGACCATGCGCGCCCGCGCGGAGGGCTCCTTGGGCGCCGAGGCGGGTATCCCTCGTTCGCTTTCCGCTACGAACTTCGCCCACTCGTCGTCGGATATGGAACTCGACCCGGAATCCTCGGCTCGGGGCTCCTCGGACGGTCTCTCGGCCATGGCAAGCAGCGCTTTCTCTCGTGTAGTTGTGCGGTGCAGGCAGAGCGTACGACAGCAACTTCGCTCTCCTGTGCGGTTTCCGGCCCGCTCCGCACGAACTTCCGCGCCGCCTCCCCGTCACTTCGCCGGCACCGGCACAAAGGCTCCGGCCGGGGCGGTTCCCACCGCCCCGGCCGGAGCCTTCACGTCGTTCGCCGAAGCGCTAGAACCGGGTCACTCGACGGTCACCGACTTCGCCAGATTGCGCGGCTGGTCCACCTCGTTGCCCCGGGCGGTGGCCAGTTCGCAGGCGAACACCTGGAGCGGGACCGTGGCCACGAGGGGCTGGAGCAGGGTCGGCGTGGCGGGGATGCGGATCAGGTGGTCCGCGTACGGCACCACCGCCTCGTCGCCCTCCTCCGCGATCACGATCGTGCGCGCGCCCCGGGCACGGATCTCCTGGATGTTGGACACGATCTTGTCGTGCAGGACGGAGCGGCCGCGCGGTGACGGCACGACGACCACGACCGGCAGGTCCTCGTCGATCAGGGCGATCGGCCCGTGCTTCAGCTCGCCCGCGGCGAAGCCCTCGGCGTGCATGTAGGCGAGTTCCTTGAGCTTCAGGGCTCCTTCCAGCGCCACCGGGTACCCCACGTGCCGCCCGAGGAACAGCACCGTCTTCTTGTCCACGAGGGTGCGCGCCAGCTCCCGTACCGGCCCCATGGTCTCCAGGACGCGCTCGACGTCGCCGGAGATCTTCGCCAGGTCGCGCACGACGGTCCGGATCTCGTCGGCCCACTTGGTGCCGCGCACCTGGCCCAGGTAGAGGGCGACGAGGTAGCAGGCGACGAGCTGGGTCAGGAAGGCCTTCGTGGAGGCTACGGCGACCTCGGGCCCGGCATGGGTGTACAGCACCGCGTCGGACTCGCGCGGGATCGTGGAGCCGTTGGTGTTGCAGATGGCCAGCACCCTGGAACCCTGCTCGCGGGCGTGCCTGAGGGCCATCAGGGTGTCCATGGTCTCGCCGGACTGGGAGATGGCGATGACCAGGGAGCGGGAGTCCAGGATCGGGTCCCGGTAGCGGAACTCGCTGGCCAGCTCCACCTCGCAGGGGATGCGGGTCCAGTGCTCGATGGCGTACTTCGCGATCAGCCCGGCGTGGAAGGCCGTACCGCACGCGACGACGACGACCTTGTCGATCTCGCGCAGCACGCGCGGGGAGATCCGCACCTCGTCCAGGGTCAGCGAGCCGGAGGCGTCGATGCGGCCCAGGAGCGTGTCGGCGACCGCCTTGGGCTGCTCGGCGATCTCCTTGAGCATGAAGTAGTCGTAGCCCCCCTTCTCCGCGGCCGACGCGTCCCAGTCGACGTGGTACGAACGCACCTCCGCCGGACGGCCGTCGAAACCGGTCACCGTCACGCCTTCCCGGCGCAGCTCCACCACCTGGTCCTGGCCCAGCTCGATCGCCGACCGCGTGTGGGCGATGAACGCGGCGACGTCCGAGGCGAGAAAGGCCTCGCCCTCTCCGACCCCCACCACGAGCGGCGAGTTGCGCCGCGCGCCCACGACCACGTCCGGCACGTCGGCGTGCACGGCGACCAGGGTGAACGCGCCTTCCAGCCGCCTGCACACCAGCCGCATCGCCTCCGCCAGATCGGCGCAGCCGGCGAACTCCTCGGCGAGCAGATGGGCGACGACCTCGGTGTCGGTCTCGGAGGCGAGGTCGTGCCCGCGCTCGGCCAACTCCGCGCGCAGCACGGCGAAGTTCTCGATGATCCCGTTGTGCACGACGGCGACGCGCCCCGCGTTGTCGAGATGGGGATGGGCGTTGGCGTCCGTCGGACCGCCGTGCGTGGCCCAGCGGGTGTGCCCGATGCCCGTCACACCGCTCGGCAGCGGCCGCTCGGCCAGTTCCTTCTCCAGGTTGACCAGCTTCCCGGCCCGCTTGGCCGCGGCGAGGCCGTCGCCCGCGAGCACGGCGACACCCGCCGAGTCGTATCCCCTGTACTCCAGCCGCTTCAGCCCGGCCATCACGACATCGAGCGCCGACTGAGACCCCACGTATCCCACGATTCCGCACATGCCCGGCAGCCTAAGCTCCGACGCCCGCCGAAAAGAGCCGAAGCGTGCCCGAAATCGGAAATTCCTACGGTGGCACGAATGCCGTGCCGGACCGAAACCGACGAGGCGAGGAACGAGAAGCCCATGCCCGAACCCGCATTCGACATCGCAGGCCGAGACGCCGGGCGACGCGCATCGGGGGGCGCGACAGCGGAGCGTGACATACCCCACCTCCCACCCCGTTCAAACTCCGTTAACAATGGACTGTGATCTCTCCGGTCTCCTCGATGCCCAGGAGCGCCCACCGGCACAGGCCGGAGGCGACTCCCTACGTCGATCTCACCCGTGCCGAGTGGAGCGCGCTGCGTGAGAAGACGCCGCTGCCCCTCACCGCCGAGGAGGTCGAGAAGCTGCGCGGTCTGGGCGATGTCATCGACCTCGACGAGGTGCGCGACATCTACCTCCCGCTGTCGCGGCTGCTCAACCTGTACATCGGCGCCACCGACGGGCTCCGAGGGGCGCTGAACACCTTTCTCGGCGAGCAGGGGTCGCAGTCCGGCACCCCGTTCGTCATAGGCGTCGCGGGGTCGGTCGCGGTCGGCAAGTCGACCGTCGCGCGACTGCTCCAGGCGCTGCTCTCCCGATGGCCGGAACACCCGCGCGTCGAACTGGTGACCACGGACGGTTTCCTGCTGCCCACCAAGGAGCTCCAGGCCCGGGGACTGATGTCCCGCAAGGGGTTCCCGGAGTCGTACGACCGGCGCGCGCTGACCCGGTTCGTCGCCGACATCAAGGCCGGCAAGGACGAGGTGACGGCCCCCGTCTACTCGCACCTCATCTACGACATCGTCCCCGACAAGCGGCTGACCGTGCGCCGCCCGGACATCCTGATCGTCGAGGGCCTGAACGTCCTGCAGCCCGCCCTGCCCGGCAAGGACGGCCGCACCCGCGTGGGCCTCGCCGACTACTTCGACTTCAGCGTGTACGTCGACGCCCGCACCGAGGACATCGAGCGCTGGTACCTGGACCGGTTCACCAAGCTGCGCGCGACCGCCTTCCAGAACCCGTCCTCGTACTTCCGCAAGTACACCCAGGTGTCCGAGGAAGAGGCCCTCGACTACGCGCGCACCACCTGGCGCACCATCAACAAGCCCAACCTCGTGGAGAACGTGGCCCCCACCCGGGGCCGGGCGACCCTGATCGTGCGCAAGGGCGCGGACCACAAGGTGCAGCGGCTGAGCCTGCGCAAACTCTGACGCCGTCGGCCCGGAAGGAATTCCTTCCGGGCCGACGGCGCATGGAGTCGGGCAGGCAGTGGGCTCAGCCCAGCGCCGACTTCACCACGTCGGCCAGCCGGCCGGCCACCGACCGCGCCTGGTCGATGTCCGCCGCCTCGACCATCACACGGACCAACGGCTCGGTGCCGGACGGGCGCAGCAGCACCCGGCCCGTGGTGCCGAGTTCGAGCTCCGCCTCGGCCACCGCGGCGGCCAGTTCCTCGGACGTCGCGACCCGGCTGCGGTCCACGTCGGGGACGTTGACGAGCACCTGCGGCAGCCGCTCCATCACACCCGCGAGGTCGCGCAGCGACTTTCCGGTCTGCGCGACCCGGGCGGCCAGCATCAGGCCGGTCAGCGTGCCGTCGCCGGTCGTCGCGTGGTCGAGGATGATGACGTGCCCGGACTGCTCGCCGCCGAGGGCGTAGCCGTGCTCCTTCATCTCCTCCAGGACGTAGCGGTCACCGACGCCGGTCTGGACCAGCTTCAGGCCTTCCCGCTCCAGCGCCAGCTTGAAGCCCAGGTTGGACATCACGGTCGCCACGACGGTGTCGGCGCGCAGCGCGGAACGCTCCCGCATCGCCAGCGCGAGCACGGCGAGGATCTGGTCGCCGTCGATCTCCTCGCCGGTGTGGTCCACCGCGAGGCAGCGGTCGGCGTCGCCGTCGTGGGCGATGCCGAAGTCCGCGCCGTGCGTGCGGACGGCCTGCTTCAGCGGGCCGAGGTGGGTCGAGCCGCAGCCGTCGTTGATGTTGAGGCCGTCCGGCTCGGCACCGATGGTGATGACCTCGGCGCCGGCGCGGGCGAACGCCTCGGGCGAGACCCGGGCGGCGGCACCGTGCGCCTCGTCGAGGACGATCTTCAGCCCGTCCAGCCGGTTCGGCAGGACGGCGATGAGGTGGGCGACGTAACGGTCGAACCCTTCGTCGTACGTCCGGACCCGGCCGACGCCCGCTCCGGTCGGCCGCTCCCAGGGCGCGCCGGTGCGGTGCTCCTCGTAGACGGACTCGATCCGGTCCTCCAGCTCGTCGGCGAGCTTGTGGCCGCCGCGGGCGAAGAACTTGACACCGTTGTCCGGCATGGCGTTGTGGCTGGCGGACAGCATCACGCCGAGGTCGGCGCCGAGCACGCCGGTGAGGTACGCGACCGCCGGCGTCGGCAGCACGCCGACCCGCAGCACGTCCACGCCCGCGCTCGCGAGACCCGCGACCACGGCGGCCTCCAGGAACTCCCCGGACGCGCGCGGATCCCGCCCGACCACCGCCGTCGGCCGGTGGCCCGCGAAGGTACCCGCCTCGGCCAGCACGTGTGCCGCCGCGACGGACAGACCAAGTGCCATCTCGGCCGTCAGATCAGCGTTGGCGACACCGCGCACACCGTCCGTGCCGAAGAGTCGTCCCACGTGTCCTCCTGAAGGAATCGTCAAGTGTGGAAGCCGAGCACTCGTGCGGCTCACGCGCGGCGCTTCCACGTCACAGACATACGATGCCTGAACATCCGATAGCACTAGCCGTTGAACGTCTTGTGCCGTTATACGCCCGAAGGCTGTGATACACGAACGCCCCGACGGCACTGTGGCGTGCCGCCGGGGCGTTCGGAGTACGTGCAGAGGCAGCTGAAGATTAGCGCTTGCTGTACTGCGGGGCCTTGCGGGCCTTCTTCAGACCGGCCTTCTTGCGCTCGACCGCACGGTCGTCGCGCTTGAGGAAGCCGGCCTTCTTCAGCGGGCCGCGGTTGTTGTCCACGTCCGCCTCGTTCAGGGCGCGGGCCACGCCGAGGCGCAGGGCGCCGGCCTGACCGGAGACACCGCCACCCGCGATGCGGGCGATGACGTCGTAACGGCCTTCGAGCTCGAGCACCTTGAAGGGCTCGTTGACTTCCTGCTGGTGCACCTTGTTGGGGAAGTAGTCCTCAAGGGTGCGACCGTTGATCTTCCACTTGCCGGAGCCCGGGACGATCCGGACGCGGGCGATGGCGTTCTTGCGACGGCCCAGGCCGGCGGCCGGCTGGGGGTCGCCGAAGCGGGAAGCCATCGACTCCGAGGTGTACTCGCCCTCCAGGGGGACCTCGGACTCGGTGGTGTAGCTGTCGATGTCGACGAGCTCAGTCTCTTCGACCGGCTGCTCAACGGTGGTCTCGGCCACGATTCTCCTCAGATTTCTTTTCTTCTTAGGGGGTGGCCGGAACTACTGCGCGACCTGGGTGATCTCGAACGGCACCGGCTGCTGGGCAGCGTGCGGGTGCTGGTCGCCCGAGTAGACCTTCAGCTTCGAGAGCATCTGACGGCCCAGGGTGTTCTTGGGGAGCATGCCCTTGACGGCCTTCTCGATGGCCTTCTCGGGGTTCTTGGCGAGCAGCTCGTCGTAGCGGACCGAGCGCAGACCGCCCGGGTAGCCCGAGTGGCGGTACGCCATCTTCTGGGTCCGCTTGTTGCCGGAGAGGTGCACCTTGTCGGCGTTGATGATGACGACGAAGTCACCGGTGTCGACGTGCGGGGCGTAGATCGGCTTGTGCTTGCCGCGGAGAAGGGACGCGGCGGTGGTGGCGAGACGGCCCAGGACGACGTCCTGAGCGTCAATGACGTGCCACTGGCGAGTCACATCGCCGGGCTTGGGGCTGTACGTACGCACTTCGCAGCCTTCTTCTTCAGTGGATGGGTGCTGACACATGGCATCACTGAAGCGATCGTGCAGCTGGGGACGACAGTGCCGGGGACGCTGCCCGTATGCCGCCCACTGGTAACTGCTCCAGGGAACCTAGGTAGAGGCCACTCCCGTGAGAATGAGCGGGCCAATACACAACGAAGAATCAGGGTACCGGGCTCCCAGGAGTGGGTCAAAACGAGCAGGCCCGAGTCCTCGCGCGCGCCGCCGAAGAGTCCCCCGACATCGATGTCGGGGCACCATCACGGGCAAGCCGGAACACATACCGCATGACCGTGCGCGGCGACGGACATCGCCACGCCGGTCCGACCCCCCAATTTTGAGCGGATCACTCGGACATGTCGCCTATAGGACTTCTTACGCCCCCAACATCGGTGACCACAGGGCCTGTTGAGGCGGAACCGGAGACCTCGGGTCCCGTCTAAGATGCGCCCCATGAACTATGGGCAGGGGGGACCCCGGTCCCAGTGGGATCCGTGGAAACCGAACTCCGAGCAGCCGTGGTCCGGCGCCTCCGACGGCCGGTCCCCCGACTGGGCTGCGCTCGCCGAGGCCTCCGAGAACCGCCACCGGCGGCGCCGGGTCCTCTTCATCGTCGGCGGCGTGCTGGCCACGGTGGGCATCGGCACGGCCGTCGCCATGGGCGTGATGTCGGCGAACGACAACTCGGGGGCGAACAGCGCAGCCTCCCAGCTGCCCTCGAACGCGGACATACCCAACGGCGGCAGCACGTCGGCGCCGTCGTTCGACCCGACGACCGCCCCGCCGCCGCTGGACCCGAAGGAATTCGTCGCCAGCGCCAAGAAGGACACGGCACCGCTCGGCCCGGACATCCTCTTCCCGGGCACGCAGCTCACCGTCGGCACGACCGTGTACAAGAAGGCCGCCTCGGACGACACGAAGAGCTGCGCCACGGCCGCCCAGGGCACGCTCCCGAAGGTCCTCACCGGCAACGGCTGCACCCGCCTGATGCGCGTCACCTACACCAAGGACGACGTCGCGGTGACGGTCGGCGTGGCCGTCTTCACCACCGAGGCGCAGGCCACCAAGGCCAAGGGCCAGGCGGACAGCAAGAGCATCGTCAAGGCGCTGCCCGGCAAGGGCGTGAAGGCCTTCTGCAACGGTGCCGTCTGCCGCTCCACCACGAACACCTTCGGCCGTTACGCCTACTTCACGATCACCGGCTTCACCGCCGGCAAGGACGTCACCACGAAGGACACCACGGTCTTCCGTGCGGGTGACGACCTCGCCCAGTTCGCGTTCAAGCAGATCCACCGGCGCGGCGAGGCCCAGGCGTCGGCCGCGTCCACGGGCTGACCCCCGGCGCCACCGCCCGGAGCGCACGAGCCCCCGACCGGTGACCGGACGAACCCCCCTCCGTCCGGTCCCGCGGGGGTCGTCCGTCCGAGGACCGGCCACCGGCCGGTCCGGCGGACGGTTCAGCAGCAGCCCGCTCCGGGCAGCGAGCGCTTGTTCCGCGCCTCCTTGTTGCGGGCGGCCAGCAGCTCGTCGGCGGGATAGCCGACCTCCTCCAGCGTCAGCCCGTGCGGCCGTACGACATGCACGGCCGAATCCCGTACGCCCGCGGCCAGCACCTTGCCCGGCCAGTCCGGGGTGCGGTGCCCGTCCCCCACGAACAGCAGCGCCCCGATCAGCGAGCGCACCATGTTGTGGCAGAAGGCGTCGGCGCGGACGGTCGCGGTGATGATCCCCTCCGTGTCCCGCACCAGGCTCAGCTCCTGAAGCGTGCGGATGGTGGTGGCCCCCTCCCGCTTCTTGCAGTAGGCGGCGAAGTCGTGCTCCCCCACCAGCGCCCGCGCGGCCTCGTTCATGGCGTCGACGTCGAGAGGCCAGTCGTGCCACAGGACATGGCCGCGCAGCAGCGGGTCCACCCCGCCCGGGTTGTCGGTGACGCGATAGGCGTACCGGCGCCAGACCGCCGAGAACCGGGCGTTGAAACCGGCCGGCGCCTCGGTCAGGGTCCACACCCGTACGTCCTTGGGCAGCCGCCCGGCCAGCCGCTTGAGCAGCTTCTCCCGGTGCTCGGCCCACAGCTCCTCGGGCAGGTCCACATGGGCCACCTGCCCGCGCGCGTGCACCCCCGCGTCGGTCCGTCCGGCCACGGTCAGCTCGTACGTCGTGTCCTTCGACCGGGTCACGGTCCGCAGCGCGTCCTCGATCTCGCCCTGCACGGTCCGCTTCCCGCCGGCCTGCTTGGCCCAGCCGTGGAAGTCCCTGCCGTCGTAGGACAGGTCGAGGCGGATACGGACGTGTCCGGGCTGTGCTTCGTCACTCACAGAAGAATCCTCTCAGCGCAAGACAGCGGGCCCGCCCCCGAAGGGAACGGGCCCACTGGAGCGCCCCGAAAGGGGCGCGGGGAACTGCGCGACCAACCACGACGGCGCGGCAGCGGAAGGACGGCCTTACGCCTCCTTCGACTCCTCGACGACCTCGTCGGCCTTGGTCTCCTCGACCTTGGCGGCCTCGGTCTCCTTGACGGCACGCTTGGTGGCCGCCTCGGCCTCACCGGTGGCCTGCTGGGCCACGGTCAGGGCCTCCACCAGCTCGATGACAGCCATGGGCGCGTTGTCGCCACGACGGTTACCGATCTTGGTGATACGGGTGTAACCACCCGGGCGGTTCTCGTAGCGCGGGCCGATCTCGGTGAAGAGCGTGTGCACGATGCTCTTGTCCGTGATCACCTGGAGCACCTGACGGCGGTTGTGAAGGTCGCCCTTCTTCGCCTTGGTGACCAGACGCTCGGCGTACGGCCGCAGACGGCGGGCCTTCGCCTCGGTGGTCGTGATCCGGCCGTGCTCGAAGAGCGACTTCGCGAGGTTCGCGAGGAGCAGCTTCTCGTGCGCGGCGCTGCCGCCCAGACGGGCACCCTTGGTGGGCTTCGGCATGGTTCTTCTCCTGTGAGTCTGCCCCGGCCGTATCAGGTACCGAGGTCAGTATCCGAGCAGGCGGTCGCCTGTCGGAGACCCCGCGCCCCGAAGGGGCGCGGGGAACTGCGCGACCAGCCACGGCCGGTCCGCAGGCGCGGTACTGCCTCTCCTCGCGGAGCGATCAGTACTGCTCGGTCTCGACGAACCCGGCGTCCGCGTCGTCGTCGGCGCCGAAGGCGTCGGCGGCGGCCGTCGGGTCGAATCCGGGCGGGCTGTCCTTGAGGGCCAGGCCCATGCCGGCCAGCTTCGCCTTGACCTCGTCGATGGACTTCGCACCGAAGTTGCGGATGTCCAGGAGGTCGGCCTCGGAGCGGGCGACGAGCTCACCCACGGAGTGGATGCCCTCGCGCTTGAGGCAGTTGTACGAGCGGACCGTGAGCTCCAGCTCCTCGATCGGCAGCGCGAGGTCGGCGGCCAGGGCGGCGTCCGTGGGGGACGGGCCCATGTCGATGCCCTCGGCGTCGATGTTCAGCTCGCGGGCCAGACCGAACAGCTCGACCAGGGTCTTGCCGGCCGACGCCATGGCGTCACGGGGACGCATGGCCTGCTTGGTCTCGACGTCGACGATCAGCTTGTCGAAGTCGGTGCGCTGCTCGACACGGGTCGCCTCGACCTTGTACGTGACCTTCAGCACCGGCGAGTAGATCGAGTCGACCGGGATGCGCCCGATCTCCTGACCGACCTGCTTGTTCTGAACGGCGGAGACGTAACCGCGACCGCGCTCGACGGTCAGCTCCATCTCCAGCTTGCCCTTGCCGTTGAGCGTGGCGAGGACGAGGTCGGGGTTGTGCACCTCGACACCGGCCGGGGGCGCGATGTCGGCGGCGGTGACCAGACCCGGGCCCTGCTTGCGCAGGTACATCACGACCGGCTCGTCGTGCTCCGAGGAGACGACCAGCTGCTTGATGTTGAGGATCAGGTCGGTGACGTCCTCCTTGACGCCCGGCACGGTGGTGAACTCGTGCAGGACACCGTCGATGCGGATGCTGGTGACAGCAGCGCCGGGGATCGACGACAGGAGGGTGCGGCGCAGGGAGTTGCCGAGGGTGTAGCCGAAGCCCGGCTCCAGCGGCTCGATCACGAACCGGGAGCGGAACTCGTCGACGACCTCTTCGGTCAACGAGGGACGCTGAGCGATCAGCATGTTGCGTTCCTTCAGTCAGGGGCACCCACTATTTGATGCCCTGAGACACCGGGCGGTGGCCCGATGGTGGTATGTGCAAGGGTACGGGCGATACAGCCCCGAAGAGCCGTACCGCCCGAATCCTCAACCCGAACCGGCCGTGTGCCGGAAGCGGCGGTGATCAGCCCCGCTGCTGCGGAGCGGGCCGCCGCACCCGATCAAACGCGGCGGCGCTTCGGCGGACGGCAGCCGTTGTGCGGGGTGGGGGTGACGTCCTGGATCGAGCCGACCTCGAGGCCGGTGGCCTGGAGGGAGCGGATCGCGGTCTCACGGCCGGAGCCGGGACCCTTGACGAAGACGTCGACCTTGCGCATGCCGTGCTCCTGCGCGCGACGCGCGGCCGACTCGGCGGCCATCTGCGCGGCGAACGGGGTCGACTTGCGCGAGCCCTTGAAGCCGACGTGGCCGGCGGAGGCCCAGGAGATCACGTTGCCGGACGGGTCCGTGATCGAGACGATCGTGTTGTTGAACGTGCTCTTGATGTGGGCGTGCCCGTGAGCGACGTTCTTCTTTTCCTTGCGGCGCACCTTCTTGGCAGCGCCCTGACGACCCTTGGGGGGCATCTGTAACTCCTACGGGGAGGTGGTCGGTCCTACAGCGAAGACCGCTGATGAAGCGTTGTCCGCTGCGGACTACTTCTTGCCCGGCTTCTTCTTGCCGGCGATGGCGCGACGCGGGCCCTTGCGGGTGCGGGCGTTGGTGCTGGTGCGCTGACCGCGGACGGGCAGACCGCGGCGGTGCCGCAGACCCTGGTAGCAGCCGATCTCGACCTTGCGGCGGATGTCGGCCTGGATCTCGCGACGGAGGTCACCCTCGGTCTTGATGTTGTTGTCGACGTACTCGCGGATCGCGACGAGCTGCTCCTCGGAGAGGTCGCGAACGCGGGTGTTCGGGTCGACGCCGGTCGCAGCCAGCGTCTCCTGCGAGAGGGTCCGGCCGATGCCGAACACGTAGGTGAGGGCGACCTCCACACGCTTTTCGCGCGGGATGTCGACACCGGAAACGCGTGCCATTCAATGGCTCCAGTTGAATCTTCGGAGGTCTTCCGCAGAACCGGGCCCCAGCCGCCGTACGAGGTACGAACTGGGTCCCCGGCCTCCGAGCCGGGGGTGTCAGACCTGGGACGCCCAGGACTGGGTGCTGCGTATGAACATGTTCAGCTTGCGTCGCGCGAAACTCTGCGGGTGCAGAGGGTGCGGTCCTGCGTCAGCCCTGGCGCTGCTTGTGGCGCGGGTTCTCGCAGATGACCATGACCCGACCGTGACGGCGGATCACCCTGCACTTGTCGCAGATCTTCTTGACGCTCGGCTTGACCTTCATGGGGTGAGGTTCTCCGGGTCAGTTGCCGGCAGCCCCGCACAGGCGGGACGTGGGCAAGATCTACTTGTAGCGGTAGACGATCCGGCCACGCGTCAGGTCGTACGGAGACAGCTCCACCACGACCCGGTCGTCAGGGAGGATGCGGATGTAGTGCATACGCATCTTGCCGCTGATGTGTGCCAGGACCTGGTGGCCGTTCTGGAGCTCGACCTTGAACATGGCGTTCGGAAGAGACTCGACGACAGTGCCCTCGATCTCGATGGCACCTTGCTTCTTGGCCACGCTTCGCCCTTCGAATCGACTACCTTGATCGACTCTGTACGAGCGCATGCAGGCATGCGGGTGCACGAGAGCCGACGAGTCAGTCTACGTCAGCGCACCCGGAAACACGAATCGAGGAAGTCTGCCCCATGAGGGAGATCGTCATGCAAGGGGGTCCGGCGCAGCCATGACCCCGTGCTCCGCGAGCTTGGCCCGGCCGCCGTCCACGGCCGTCAGGACCAGCGGGCCCTCCTCCGTCAGCGCGACGGAGTGCTCCCAGTGGGAGGACCAGGTGCCGTCCGTGGTGATGACGGTCCAGTCGTCCTCCAGGACCTCCGTCCTCGGCGTGCCCAGGGAGACCATCGGCTCGATGGCCAGGCAGAAGCCGGGCACCAGCTTGGGCCCCTTGCCGCGGCGGCGGTCGACGTAGTTCAGCAGGTGCGGGTCCATGTGCATCTCGGTGCCGATGCCGTGGCCGCCGTAGTCCTCGATGATCCCGTACCGGCCGCCGCCGGGCTTCGGCTGACGGCGGATGTACGTCTCGACGGCACGGGAGATGTCGACGAGCCGGTTGCCGAGCTTCATGGCGGCGATGCCCGCCCACATCGACTCCTCGGTCACCCGGGAGAGCTCGATCAGTTCCGGGGCGTGTCCGGAGCCCACGAAGGCGGTGAAGGCGGCGTCGCCGTGCCAGCCGTCGACGACCGCGCCGCAGTCGATCGAGATGATGTCGCCGTCCTTGAGGACGACGTCCTCGGACGGGATGCCGTGGACGACGACGTCGTTCACGGAGGTGCAGATGGTCGCGGGGAACCCGCCGTAGCCGAGGAAGTTCGACTTGGCGCCGTGCTCGGCGAGCACCTTGCGCGCGACCTCGTCGAGGTCCTTCGTCGTCGCCCCCGGCACGGCCGCCTCCCGCGTGGCCGCGTGGATGGCGGCGACGACCAGTCCCGCCGCACGCATCCTGGCGATCTGCTCGGGCGTCTTGATCTGCACCATGGGGGCTACGGCCTTTCTTGGCTTCCGGACCGGAGGGACCGCGCATCGCCGCTCAGGGCTGCGGACCACGGACTGCGGCTGGGGACTGCGGGCGGCGGGGCCGGGCTGCCGACCGCCGGCCGCGATGGTTTCCACGATACGTGGGGGTGCTCACACCCCCCACACAGCAGCCGCGGTCCCCTTCCTCAGGGAACCGCGGCTGCGGCGACGTGGACACGCCTACTTGTCGGCGTCCTCGCGCTTGAGCGCCTCGAGCGCCCGCTTGGTGATCTCTTCCACCGGGCCCAGCGACGAGATCGTGACGACCAGTCCCTGCGCCTTGTAGTAGTCGATGATCGGCTCGGTCTGCGTGTGGTAGACCTCGAGCCGCTTGCGGACGGTGTCCTCGGAGTCGTCGTCACGCTGGTACAGCTCGCCACCGCAGACGTCGCAGACGCCTTCCTTGGCGGCGGGCTTGTACTCCACGTGGAAGACGTGCGCGGAGTCGTTGCGGCAGATGCGCCGGCCGGCGATCCGCTTGACGACCTCGGCCTCGGGGACTTCGAGGTCGAGTACCGCGTCCAGCTTGATGCCCTCGGTGTTGAGAACCTCGTCCAGCGCCTCGGCCTGCGAGACGTTGCGCGGGAAACCGTCCAGCAGGAAGCCGTTCTCGGCGTCGGGCTGCTCCATGCGGTCCTTGGCCATGGCGATGGTGACCTCGTCGGGGACGAGGTTGCCGGCGTCCATGTAGGACTTCGCGAGTTTCCCGAGCTCCGTCTGCTGGCTGATGTTGGCGCGGAACAGGTCGCCCGTGGAGATGTGGGGCACGCCCAGTTTCGCGGCGAGCAGCGTTGCCTGCGTTCCCTTACCGGCGCCCGGCGGCCCGACGAGGACGATTCGCATCAGCGGAGGAACCCTTCGTAATTGCGCTGCTGGAGCTGGCTCTCGATCTGCTTCACCGTCTCCAGACCGACACCCACGATGATGAGGATGCTGGTACCGCCGAACGGGAAGTTCTGGCTTGCCCCGAAGCCAACCAACGCCATCGTCGGGACGAGAGCAATCAGGCCCAAGTACAGCGAACCCGGCCAGGTGATCCGGTTGAGTACGTAGCTCAGGTACTCAGCGGTCGGTCGGCCAGCCCGGATGCCCGGGATGAAGCCACCATACTTCTTCATGTTGTCGGCGACTTCCTCGGGGTTGAAGGAGATCGCCACATAGAAGAACGCGAAGAAAACGATCAGCAAGAAGTACATGCTGATGTAAATCGGGTGGTCACCCTTGGTCAGGTTCTGCTCGATCCAGGTCTTCCAGCCGGAATTGCCTCCGGCGAACTGCGCCACGAGCGCCGGAATGTAGAGCAGCGAGGAAGCGAAGATGACGGGGATCACACCCGCCTGGTTGACCTTCAGCGGGATGTAGGTCGACGTACCGCCGTAGGAACGGCGGCCGATCATGCGCTTCGCGTACTGGACGGGGATACGGCGCTGAGCCTGCTCGACGAAGACCACCAGCGCGACCATGACCAGACCGACGAGGATGACGGTGCTGAACTCGATCCAGCCGCCGGCCAGGGTGCCCTGCTTCTTGATGGCCCACAGCGCGGACGGGAAGGTCGCGGCGATCGAGATGAACATCAGGATCGACATGCCGTTGCCGATACCGCGGTCGGTGATCAGCTCGCCCAGCCACATGACGACGCACGTACCGGCGGTCATGCAGATGACCATCGTGACGGTGGTGAAGATCGCGCGGTCCGGGACGATGCTCGACGCGACCGTGCAGCCGGAGAACAGGGCGCCGCTGCGGGCGGTGGCCACCAGGCCGGTGCCCTGGAGGACGGCGAGCGCCACCGTCAGGTAACGGGTGTACTGCGTGATCTTCGCCGTGCCGGACTGGCCCTCCTTCTTGAGGGCCTCCAGACGCGGGATCACCACGGTCAGCAGCTGGAGAATGATGCTCGCCGTGATGTACGGCATGATGCCGAGGGCGAAGATCGTGATCTGGAGCAGCGCGCCGCCGCTGAACATGTTGACCAGACCGAAGAGGCCCTGGTTGCCGGATGCCTCGTCCACGCACTGCTGAACGGACTTGTAGTCGACGCCCGGGATGGGGATGTGGGTACCGACCCGGTAGACCACGATGATCGCGAGCGTGAAGAGCAGCTTCTTGCGCAGGTCGGGCGTCCTGAACGCCCGGGCGAACGCGGTGAGCACGGTGCCTCCTGCGACCCCCGCGCAACTGCGTCAAGGGTGACGGTCTTGAGATTCCGATGGAATGACGACTAGAGAACGGTCATCTGCCGCTCAGAGTGCCCCATGTGGAGCACCCAGGAAAGTGGGCAGTGCAGGCCACCTTACCGGCGACACTGCCCCCCTTGGAACGACCAACCGGGGATACCCCATTTGTGGGGTATCCCCGGTCGGGATCGTTCAGGTCATCGAGACGCCTGAGTGACTCAGACGAGCTCGGTGACGGTGCCGCCGGCGGCGGTGATCTTCTCCTTGGCGGAGCCGGAGACGGCGTCGACCGTCACCTGGAGCGCCACGGAGATCTCACCCTGGCCGAGGACCTTGACGAGGCTGTTCTTGCGAACGGCACCCTTGGCCACCAGACCCTCGACGGTGACCTCGCCACCCTCGGGGTAGAGCGCGGCCAGCTTGTCGAGGTTCACGACCTGGAACTCGGTCTTGAACGGGTTCTTGAAGCCCTTCAGCTTCGGAAGACGCATGTGGAGGGGCATCTGGCCACCCTCGAAGCGCTCCGGAACCTGGTAACGGGCCTTCGTACCCTTGGTACCACGACCGGCCGTCTTACCCTTCGACGCCTCACCACGACCGACACGGGTCTTGGCGGTCTTGGCGCCCGGGGCGGGACGAAGGTTGTGGATCTTGAGCGGGTTCTGCTCACCCATGATCAGTCGACCTCCTCGACCGTCACGAGGTGGCGGACGGTGTGCACCATGCCGCGGAACTCGGGGCGGTCCTCCTTGACGACCTGCGTGTTGATGCCCTTGAGGCCAAGGGAGCGCAGGGTGTCACGGTGGTTCTGCTTGCTGCCGATGTACGACTTCACCTGCGTGATCTTGAGCTGTGCCATCAGACACCAGCCCCGGCACGCGCACGGAGAAGAGCCGCGGGAGCGACGTCCTCGAGGGGCAGACCACGGCGGGCCGCGATCTCCTCGGGACGCTGCAGGCCCTTCAGGGCCTCCACGGTCGCGTGCACGATGTTGATCGCGTTGTCGGAGCCGAGCGACTTCGACAGCACGTCGTGGATACCGGCGCACTCGAGCACGGCACGCACCGGGCCACCGGCGATAACACCGGTACCGGGGGACGCGGGCTTGAGCAGCACGACGCCGGCAGCCTTCTCACCCTGGATCGGGTGCGGGATGGTGCCCTGGATACGGGGGACCTTGAAGAAGTGCTTCTTGGCCTCCTCAACACCCTTGGCGATGGCGGCCGGCACCTCCTTGGCCTTGCCGTAACCGACACCCACGGTGCCGTCACCGTCGCCCACCACGACCAGCGCGGTGAAGCTGAAGCGACGACCACCCTTCACAACCTTGGCGACGCGGTTGATCGCGACGACACGCTCGACGTAAGCGGTCTTCTCGGCGGCAGCTGCGCCGCCGTCACGGCCCTTCCGGTCCCGCCGCTCGCCGCCACCGGCACCGCTTCCACGGCGCTGGGGTCCAGCCATTGGAATTACCTCTCTCTGTTTCCGCTAGCTACGGAACCGGCTCAGAACTTCAGACCGGCTTCGCGGGCGGCGTCCGCCAGGGCGGCGATGCGCCCGGCGTACTGGTTGCCACCACGGTCGAATACGACAGCCTCGACGCCCGCGGCCTTGGCACGCTCGGCGACGAGCGCGCCGACCTGCTTGGCCTGGGCCGACTTGTCACCCTCGCCACCACGGATCGAGGTGTCCAGGGTGGACGCCGACGCAAGGGTGTGACCCTTGAGGTCGTCGATCACCTGGGCCACGATGTGGCGGTTGGAGCGGGTAACGACCAGGCGGGGACGCTCGGCCGTGCCACCGATCCGCTTGCGGATCCGGATGTGACGGCGCTTGATCGCGGCGCGCTTGTAGGCGTCGCCCTTCAGGATCTTCTGTCCGTATGCCATGGCTTACTTACCCGCCTTTCCGACCTTGCGGCGGATGACTTCGCCCTCGTACTTGACGCCCTTGGCCTTGTACGGGTCGGGCTTGCGCAGCTTGCGGATGTTGGCCGCAACCTCGCCGACCTTCTGCTTGTCGATGCCCTCGACCTGGAAGCGGGTCGGGGTCTCCACCTTGAAGGTGATTCCCTCGGGCGCCTCGACCGTGATCGGGTGGCTGTAGCCGAGCGCGAACTCGAGGTTCGAGCCCTTGGCCGTGACGCGGTAACCGACACCGCTGATCTCGAGCTTCTTCACGTAACCCTGGGTCACGCCGGTGATCATGTTCGCCACCAGCGTGCGGGACAGGCCGTGCAGGGCCTTGTTCTGACGCTCGTCGTTCGGACGGGTGACGTTGAGCACGCCGTCCTCACCCTTGACGATGTCGATCGGCGCAACCACGGTGTGGGTCAGCGAGCCCTTGGGGCCCTTGACCGAGACCGTGCGGCCATCGATGGTGACGTCCACGCCGGCGGGAACCGTGATGGGGAGCTTGCCAATACGCGACATAGCTGTTTCCTCCGTTCCCTTCCGCTACCAGACGTAGGCGAGGACTTCCCCACCCACGCCCTTCTTGCCGGCCTGCTTGTCGGTGAGGAGCCCGTGGGACGTGGAGATGATCGCCACGCCGAGGCCGCCGAGCACCTTCGGCAGGTTGGTGGACTTCGCGTAAACCCGGAGACCGGGCTTGGAAATCCGCTTGATGCCCGCGATGGAGCGCTCACGGTTGGGGCCGAACTTCAGCTCCAGGACGAGGTTCTTGCCGACCTCGGCGTCCTCGACCTTCCAGCCCGTGATGAAGCCCTCCTGCTGGAGGATCTCCGCGATGTGGGACTTGATCTTCGATGCCGGCATCGTCACGGAGTCGTGGTATGCCGAGTTCGCGTTCCGCAGACGCGTAAGCATGTCTGCGATCGGATCAGTCATGGTCATGAATTGGCCTTCGGCCTCTCTCGCCGGGGTTTCCTGGTGCGCCATCCCTCTCCCCGATCCGGGACGGGACGGGTGCGGCGCGGTGGACCTACGGCGTAGTAAGTCGTACGGGCGACAATCAGGCGCCCAACCCTCCAAGCCTAAGCCATGGAGAGGTGGGCACCTGACACGCCCAGTGCTTACCGAGAGCCCTTGGAATCCCTAGATTTGGGGGATTACCAGGAGCTCTTGGTCACGCCCGGCAGCTCGCCACGGTGAGCCATCTCACGAAGGCACACGCGGCACAGGCCGAACTTGCGGTACACGGAGTGGGGACGGCCGCAGCGCTGGCAGCGCGTGTAGCCACGCACGCCGAACTTGGGCTTGCGAGCAGCCTTCGCGATGAGAGCCTTCTTCGCCATCTCGCTCACGCCTCCTTGAAGGGGAAGCCGAGGTGACGAAGGAGCGCACGGCCCTCAGCGTCGTTGGTCGCCGTGGTCACCACGGTGATGTCCATACCCCGGGTGCGGTCGATCTTGTCCTGGTCGATCTCGTGGAACATGACCTGCTCCGTGAGACCGAAGGTGTAGTTGCCACGGCCGTCGAACTGCTTGGGGGACAGGCCGCGGAAGTCGCGGATGCGCGGCAGCGCGAGCGACAGGGTGCGGTCCAGGAACTCCCACATGCGGTCGCCACGGAGCGTGACGTGGGCACCGATCGGCTGGCCCTCACGCAGCTTGAACTGCGCGATGGACTTGCGGGCCTTGGTGACCTGCGGCTTCTGGCCGGTGATCGTGGTGAGGTCGCGGATGGCGCCGTCGATCAGCTTGGAGTCGCGGGCGGCGTCGCCCACACCCATGTTGACCACGATCTTCACGAGGCCGGGGATCTGCATGACGTTCTCGTACTTGAACTCGTCACGCAGCTTGCCCGCGATCTCCTCGCGGTACTTCGTCTTGAGACGCGGGGTGGTGGTGGTAGCCATCAGATGTCCTCACCCGTCCGCTTGGCAACGCGGATCTTGTTGCCCTCGTCGTCGAAGCGGTAACCGACACGCGTGACGACCTTGTTGCCGTCCTTCTCCACGACCAGCTGAACGTTGGAAACGTGGATCGGGGCCTCGGTGGTCACGATGCCGCCGGCCTGGGAACCGCGAGCGGTCGGGCCGGCCTTCGTGTGCTTCTTGACCCGGTTGACACCCTCGACCAGGACACGGTCCTCGCGGGGGAAGGCCGCGATGACCTTGCCCTGCTTGCCCTTGTCCTTACCGGTGATGACCTGGACCAGGTCGCCCTTCTTGATCTTCATGCTTACAGCACCTCCGGCGCGAGCGAGATGATCTTCATGAACTTCTTCTCGCGCAGCTCACGGCCGACAGGGCCGAAGATACGGGTGCCACGAGGGTCGCCGTCGTTCTTCAGAATGACGGCGGCGTTCTCGTCGAAGCGGATGTACGAGCCGTCCGGACGGCGGCGCTCCTTGACGGTGCGAACGATGACGGCCTTGACGACGTCACCCTTCTTCACGTTGCCGCCGGGGATCGCGTCCTTGACGGTGGCGACGATGACGTCACCGATGCCCGCGTAGCGGCGACCGGAGCCACCGAGCACACGGATGCAAAGGATCTCCTTCGCACCAGTGTTGTCGGCGACACGCAGTCGCGACTCCTGCTGGATCACGTCTATCTCCTGGTTGTCTGCCGGTTCCCGGGGCGGTTCGCACAGCGGCGGACCGCCCCGAGCCTGGCGGAACTATTCCTAGGGGGTCCCCCTAGGAGGGATTACTTGGCCTTCTCGAGGATCTCGACGACGCGCCAGCGCTTCGTCGCCGACAGCGGCCGGGTCTCCGCGAGGAGGACACGGTCGCCGACGCCCGCAGCGTTCTGCTCGTCGTGGGCCTTGAGCTTGTTCGTACGGCGGATGACCTTGCCGTACAGCGCGTGCTTGACACGGTCCTCGACGGCGACGACGACGGTCTTGTCCATCTTGTCGCTGACGACGAGACCCTCACGGGTCTTGCGGAAACCGCGCGCCTCGGTGTTCTCAGTCACGTTGCTCTCGCTCATCAGGCGTTCTCCACCGTCTCGATGCCCAGCTCGCGCTCACGCATGAGGGTGTAGATCCGCGCGATGTCCTTACGGACGGCCTTGAGCCGACCGTGGTTCTCGAGCTGACCCGTCGCCGCCTGGAAGCGGAGGTTGAACAGCTCTTCCTTGGCCTCGCGGAGCTTCGCAAGAAGCTCCTCGTTGCCCAGCTCGCGCAGCTCGGACGCCTTGGTACCGGCCGACATCACGCTTCACCTGCCTCGCGCTTGACGATCCGGCACTTCATCGGCAGCTTGTGGGCTGCGCGAGTGAGGGCCTCACGGGCGATCTTCTCGTTGGGGTAGGACAGCTCGAACATGACCCGACCCGGGTGCACGTTCGCGATCCACCACTCCGGAGAACCCTTACCGGAACCCATGCGGGTCTCGGCAGGCTTCTTCGTCAGGGGACGGTCCGGGTAGATGTTGATCCAGACCTTGCCGCCACGCTTGATGTGGCGGGTCATGGCGATACGGGCCGCCTCGATCTGGCGGTTGGTCACGTACGCCGGCGTGAGGGCCTGAATGCCGTACTCGCCGAACGCGACCGTCGTACCGCCCTTGGCCTGACCACGGCGCTTCGGGTGGTGCTGCTTGCGGTGCTTGACCCTACGGGGGATCAGCATGTCGGTCAGGCCTCCGTTCCGGTGCTCTCAGCCGGAGCGGCGGCGGGAGCGTCGGCCTTGGGGGCCTCGGCAGCCGGAGCCGTCTGCGGCTTACGACCGCGACCGCCACGCTCGCCACCGCGGCCACCACGGCCGGCCGGGCGGTCAGCGCCGCCACGGGCCGGGCGGTTGCCCGCGCGGGCAGCAGCGTTCTCGGCGCGGACCTCGGCGATGTTCTTGACGTCGCCCTTGTAGATCCAGACCTTCACACCGATGCGGCCGAAGGTCGTCTTGGCCTCGAAGAAGCCGTAGTCCACGTTCGCGCGGAGCGTGTGCAGGGGCACACGGCCCTCGCGGTAGAACTCCGAGCGGGACATCTCGGCGCCACCGAGGCGGCCACCGCACTGGATCTTGATGCCCTTGGCGCCGGCCTTCATGGCGGACTGCATGCTCTTGCGCATGGCCCGACGGAAGGAGACGCGGGAGGAGAGCTGCTCGGCGACGGCCTGGGCAACCAGCTGAGCGTCGGTCTCGGGGTTCTTGACCTCGAGGATGTTCAGCTGGACCTGCTTGCCCGTGAGCTTCTCGAGGTCGCCGCGGATGCGGTCGGCCTCGGCGCCACGGCGGCCGATGACGATGCCCGGACGAGCGGTGTGGATGTCCACACGCACGCGGTCACGGGTGCGCTCGATCTCAACCTTCGAGATGCCGGCGCGCTCCATGCCGGACGTCATCATCCGACGGATGGCGACGTCTTCCTTGACGTAGTCCTTGTACAGCTTGTCGGCGTACCAACGCGACTTGAAGTCGGTCGTGACACCGAGCCGGAACCCGTGCGGGTTTACCTTCTGGCCCATTACCGGGTTCCTTCCTTGCTGCTGACGACCACGGTGATGTGGCTGGTCCGCTTGCGGATCCGGTAGGCGCGGCCCTGGGCACGCGGACGGAACCGCTTCAGGGTCGGGCCCTCGTCGACGTACGCCTCGGAGATGTAGAGGCTGTCGGCGTCAGTGTGGTCGTAGTTGTGCGCGGCGTTGGCAATGGCGCTGTCCAGCACCTTGCCGACCGGCACGCTCGCGGCCTGCGGGGCGAAACGCAGGACCGCCTGAGCCTCCGTGGCATCCATGCCACGGATAAGGTCCACCACGCGGCGGGCCTTCATGGGCGTGACGCGGATGTACCGCGCCTGGGCCCTGGCTTCCATGGTTGTCCTTCCAGTGTCTGTCATGGTCAATCCACCCCGCTACTAGCGGCGCTTCGACTTCCGGTCGTCCTTGACGTGACCCCGGAAGGTGCGCGTCGGCGAGAACTCGCCGAGCTTGTGGCCGACCATCGACTCGGTGACAAACACCGGGATGTGGGTCTTGCCGTTGTGCACCGCGATCGTGTGGCCGAGCATGGCCGGGATGATCATCGAGCGACGGGACCAGGTCTTGATGACGTTCTTGGTGCCGGCTTCGTTCTGTACGTCCACCTTCTTGATCAGGTGGTCGTCGACGAAGGGCCCCTTCTTGAGACTGCGCGGCATCTAAACCCGCTCCTAGCGCTTCTTGTTCGTCTTGCGGCGGCGGACGATGTACTTGTTCGAAGCCTTCTTCGGCGAACGAGTACGACCCTCCTTCTGACCCCACGGCGAGACCGGGTGACGACCACCGGAGGTCTTGCCTTCACCACCACCGTGCGGGTGGTCAACCGGGTTCATCGCCACACCGCGGACGGTCGGGCGGACGCCCAGCCAGCGCTTGCGGCCGGCCTTGCCCCAGTTGATGTTGCTCTGCTCGGCGTTGCCGACCTCGCCGACCGTGGCGCGGCAGCGCTGGTCGACCAGGCGGATCTCACCGGAGGGCATGCGGAGGTGGGCCATGGTGCCCTCCTTCGCGAGCAGCTGCACCGAGGCACCGGCGGAGCGGGCGAACTTGGCGCCGCCACCGGGACGGATCTCGATCGCGTGGATCGTGGTACCGACCGGGATGTTGCGGAGCGCCAGGTTGTTGCCCGGCTTGATGTCGGCCCCGGGACCGTTCTCGACGCGGTCACCCTGCTGCAGGTTGCGCGGGGCGAGGATGTAGCGCTTCTCGCCGTCGGCGTAGTGCAGCAGCGCGATGCGCGCGGTGCGGTTGGGGTCGTACTCGATGTGCGCGACCTTCGCCGGCACGCCGTCCTTGTCGTGACGACGGAAGTCGATCACGCGGTAGGCGCGCTTGTGTCCGCCACCCTGGTGGCGAACGGTCACACGACCGGCGTTGTTACGGCCGCCCTTGCTGTGCAGCGGGCGGACCAGCGACTTCTCCGGCGTGGACCGCGTGACCTCGACGAAGTCGGCGACGCTGGAGCCACGACGGCCCGGCGTAGTCGGCTTGTACTTGCGGATTCCCATTTCTCAGTCCTCGTCCGATATCGGACGATCCGACCCGCTTACGCGGTCGGACCGCCGAAGATGTCGATACGGTCGCCCTCGGCGAGGGTCACGATCGCGCGCTTGGTGTCAGCACGCTTACCGAAACCGCTCTTGGTGCGCTTGCGCTTGCCCTGGCGGTTGATCGTGTTGACCCCGGTGACCTTGACCGAGAAGACCGCCTGGACGGCCTCCTTGATCTGGGTCTTGTTGGAGCCCGGCGCCACGACGAAGGTGTACTTGCCCTCGTCGAGCAGCGCGTAGCTCTTCTCCGAGACGACCGGCTTGAGGAGCACGTCACGGGGGTCCGTGAAGGACTTGCTCAGCGGCGTCTCGACGGTGTTCTTGCCCTCGGTGGCGTGGCGCTTCGCCTTGGCGACGCGCGCGGCCTTGGCGGCCTTGGCGGCCTTCGAGGCGATGCTCGGGTGACGCGTAGCCATCAGGCTTCGCTCCCTTCGGTGTCAGCGGCCTTGGGGCCAGACACGAAGGACTCGAACGCGGCCTGGGTGAAGACCACGTCGTCCGAGACGAGAACGTCGTACGTGTTCAGCTGGCCCGGCTCCAGGATGTGGACCTGGGGCAGGTTGCGGGCGGACAGCCACGCGGCCTCGTCGGTGCGCTCGGCGACCAGGAGCAGGTTCTTGCGCTCCGAGATCTTGCCGAACAGCGTCTTCGCGGCCTTGGTGGAGATGTCGCCGTCGACCACGCCGGAGACGACGTGGATACGGTTGTGGCGCGCCCGGTCGGTGAGGGCGTGGCGCAGGGCCGCGGCCTTCATCTTCTTGGGGGTGCGCTGCGAGTAGTCGCGCGGCACGGGACCGTGCACGACGCCACCACCGGCGAACTGCGGCGCGCGGGTCGAGCCCTGACGGGCGCGACCGGTGCCCTTCTGGCGGTAAGGCTTCTTGCCACCGCCGCGGACCTCGCCACGCGTCTTGGTCTTGTGGGTGCCCTGGCGGGCAGCGGCCAGCTGCGCGACGACGACCTGGTGGATCAGCGGGATGCTGATCTTCTCCACGTCGAAGATCTCCGCGGGGAGCTCGACCGTACCGGCCTTGTCGCCGGCAGGCGACAGGATGTCAACAGTGCTCATCGGTTACCTCAGGCCCCCTTGGCCGCGGTGCGGACCAGGACGAGGCCGCCGTTCGGACCGGGAACCGCGCCCTTGATGAGCAGCAGACCCTTCTCCGCGTCAACGGCGTGGACGGTCAGGTTCTGGGTGGTGACCCGCTCGTTGCCCATGCGGCCCGCCATGCGGAGGCCCTTGAACACACGGCCCGGGGTGGCGCAGCCACCGATGGAACCGGGGGAGCGGTGCTTGCGCTGGGTGCCGTGACCGGCGCCGAGGCCCTTGAAGTTGTGACGCTTCATGACACCGGCGAAGCCCTTGCCCTTGCTCTTGCCGGTCACGTCCACCTTGATGCCGGCCTCGAACACCTCAGCGGTGATCTCCTGGCCGAGGGTGTACTCGCTGGCGTCAGCGGTACGGATCTCGACGAGGTGGCGACGGGGGGTGACGTCGGCCTTCGCGAAGTGGCCCTTGAGGGGCTTGTTCACCTTGCGCGGGTCGATCTCGCCGAACGCGATCTGGACGGACTCGTAGCCGTCGACGTCGTTCGTGCGGACCTGGGTGACGACGTTGGGGCCGGCCTTGACGACGGTGACCGGAACAACACGGTTGTTCTCGTCCCACACCTGCGTCATGCCGAGCTTCTCGCCCAGGATGCCCTTGATCTGCTTAGCCATTCTCAGATCACCGATCCCTAGAGCTTGATCTCGATGTCGACACCGGCCGGGAGGTCGAGTCGCATCAGAGAGTCAACGGTCTTGGGCGTGGGGTCGAGGATGTCGATGAGGCGCTTGTGCGTGCGCATCTCGAAGTGCTCGCGAGAGTCCTTGTACTTGTGCGGCGACTTGATGACGCAGTACACGTTCTTCTCAGTGGGCAGCGGCACCGGGCCCGCGACCGACGCACCAGTGCGGGTCACCGTCTCGACGATCTTCTTCGCCGAGGAGTCGATGACCTCGTGGTCGTAGGCCTTGAGCCGGATGCGGATCTTCTGTCCCGCCATGGCTACTCAGTAGTCCTTTGTCTCGATATAACGCTCTGGTACCCGAGGGTTCGCATCCTGGCCTCCGACCCACGCGGTCGGGTGTGTCGCGCTCCTGGCGACAGGGATGTCCATACATGGATTCCCCACCAGGGACGCGGCTCCGCCCGAAAGCGACCGCAGGACCGGGGGTGAGAACACCCACCGGGCGCCTGGTCCGCACCCCGCTGACACTTCCCGGAAGATTCCCGTACGTCCGCCCCAGCGCTGCCTCGCGGCAGATTGGGCGACGAGTACTGTGGGACTCGCTTCCGGTCCCCCCGACGGGAGGCGCGCAGCATCGGCACTCGACCGAGCAACTCCGACAGTCTGCCATAAGGGACGGGGCCCTGGCCAATCGAGCCGGAGAGAATACCCCCGAAGTGACGCAGGTCAAACACCGGCCGAGCCAGTGGCGGGGATCCGGGGCGTCCCCGTCGGTCCTGCGATCACCCGGTCGCCGGGAGTGACCGCTCCCGCAGCGGTGACGAGAGCCGCGAGGGCCTCGCCCGGCACGGTCCCCCTCCGCACGGCCGAGCCACGCGACTGCCGCCTCCACGCACGGTGGGCACACCGAACACGCCAGGGACAGAGGGCAGTTGGCGCGGCGGACGGACGGCTGGGTATCGGGCCGGCGGCCGTGAACCCGTTCGAGGGCTACGGGTAACAACGGGCGTATCCGACCGACGGCAGACACGGAGACCGCGTGAACAGCCCCCCTGACAGACATGACGAGGACGCCTCCGTCATCGCCGACTCCCTGACCCGGCCCGAGGTCTTCGGGGAGCTCTACCACCGGCACGCGGCGCTGATCCACCGGTACGCGGCCCGCCGGCTGGGCGAGGACGCGGCCGAGGACATCACCGCCGAGACCTTCCTGGCCGCGTTCCGCACCCGCGGGCGCTACGACGTCTCGCGCGCCAGTGCCCGCCCCTGGCTGTACGGGATCGCCGCCAACCTCATCGGCAAGCAGCGCCGTAACGAGGTACGGGCGCTCAGGGCCCTGGCCCGCACGGGACACGACCCCGTGGCCCACTCCTGGACCGACCGCAGCGACAGCCGCGTCACCGCCGAGGCCGCGCAGGGCCGGCTGGCCGGCGCGCTCGCCGACCTCTCCCGGGGCGACCGGGACGTCCTGCTGCTGGTCGCCTGGGCGGACCTCGGCTACCAGGAGGTCGCCGAGGCGCTGTCCATCCCGGTGGGCACGGTGCGCTCCCGCCTCAACCGGGCGCGCCGGAAGGTCCGCCTGGCCCTCGGTGACGTGGACCCCACGTTCGTACCCGACTCCCGGGAGGTGATCGGCCATGGCTGAACCGGCGATGGAGGAGATGACAGCGGTACGACGGCTGCGCGACGACGCTCCCGTGCCCGACCACGCCCGGCTCACCCCGGCCCGCCAGCGGCTCCTGGACGAGATCGCCCGCCCCCGGCGCGGCCACGGCGGCTGGCGGCTCAAGGCGCTCGGCGCGGTCGCGGCGGTGGTGGCCGTGGCCCTGCTGTCCACGCTGACGCTGTGGGGGCAGCACACGGCACCGGTCGAGCCGACGGCACCGATCGGGCCCCACCAGTGGGTGTACCTGGAGTACCGGTACACCCACTGGCATTGCCCATCGCTCATGAGCGGGACGGGGTACGGCGAGGTCGCCGGGTTCTATCTGGATCCCGGGAAAAAGCCGTGCTCCGAGGAACCGGCCACGACCTACGACAACGAGCAGTGGCAGCGCTACGACGGCGAGAGGCAGGCTTCCGGGGGACCGGACGGCACCGGCGTGAACGTATACGGCCCTCGCGGGGACTACCTCTCGCCGAAGGCCGCCGACGCGCTGCTGGCGGACCTGCCCGACGACCCCGCCGACGCACTGCGGCTGATCCGCAAGCGGTCCGTCCCCGACCGCTCCGTCGACAAGGAGAAGCAGACCCAGGCCCAACGCGACTTCCACCAGGTCGTCGAGGTTCTCTCCTGGGCCTCGGCCGTCCCTGCCGACAAGGCCCGCACGATCCGTCGCGTCCTCACCGGACTCGCCGGAGCCATCGAGCCCGTCGGCACGACAGACGACGCGGGGCGCAAGGTCCTGGCGTTCGGCGTGGACGGCAACTTCCGCGACTACGCGTGGGAGCGCAACAACATGCAGGTACTGCTCGACCCGGAGACCCTCGCCTACCGAGGTGTCCGCTGGGTGGCCGCACTGGACTACTACGCGGGCGGCAAGGCCTCCGGCGGCCCGTTCGTCCCGAAGGGCACGGTCGTCGGCACGAGCACCCGTCTCCGCACCGTCGTCGTCGACGAGGCGGGCGAGCGCGGCTGAAGGTCAGGCCTGGGCCGCGTAGGCGACGAACGCGGTCCAGGCCTCGGGGGCCATCGCCAGCCGGGCACCGCCCGGGTTCTTGGAGTCGCGGATGTGGATCCGGGTGGGGGTGGGGGCTATCTCGACGCAGTCACTGGGGTTACTGCTGTCGCTGTAGCTGCTCTTCACCCACTTCAGCCCGGAGGTTTCGTCGACCGAGGTTCCGTGCGTCATGTCTCTCCCAGCACTCGCTCGATGAAGGCCAGCGACTCCCCCGGCGAGAGAGCTTGAGCCCTGATGATGCCGTACCTCAATTCGAGAATCCGGATGTGCCTCGGGTCGGAGACCGGGCGCCCGTTGAATTCGTCGTCGGTTCGCCCCGCTGCCGTGCCGTCTCCGAACTTCAGCACTTGGATCCGCCCAGCCGCACCAGGGTGGTCGGCGCGCGCAGTGGGCATCACCTGGAACTCGACCTGCGCCAACTCTGCCATTTCCAGCAGGCGTTCGAGCTGGCGACGGTGCACCATTGTGCCTCCGACGGGCCGTCGCAGAGTCACCTCTTCCTGCACAAAACTGAGCTCCGGAACGGGTGACCGGGAGAAAATGGACCGCCTGGCCATACGCGCGGCCACTGCTCGCTCCAATTCATCCTGAGACAGCGTTGGTCGCCACGTCCCGAAGAGCGCCCGCGCGTACTCCTCTGTCTGCAACAACCCATGAATGTTGTGGTTGCTGTAAAGCAGCAGCTCGACCGCCCGCTCCTCCAGCATCTTCAGCTCGCGCACCTTCTTCGGGTACCGGGCCTTCTCCATGTCCTCCTTGAAGGCCCTGAGGCGTCCGCCGGCGTTCAGGACCTCGTCCGCGCGGTCCAGGAAGTCCGCCCGGGGGATCCGCGCCCCGCGCTCCACCTTCCGGACCAGGTCCTCCCCGTAACCGATCGCCCGCCCGAACTCGACCACCCGCATCCCGGCCGCCTCCCGCCAGAGCCTGATCTGGCGGCCGGTCGCCTCGACCACCGGGGCGATCTCGTCCTCCGGGCCGACATCCCACCCCGGTTCGTCCGCGCTCTCGCTGCTCATACCCACCCACCTCCAACGCCCACGGTTCCCGTACGACACCCGGGACAGCCGGGACAGATCAGGACAGCGACCGGACAGTCCCGGTACGCACCGGCGTCATCGCAGCTCACAGTAGGCAGGGTCGGACACGCTGAGTGACGTGAATCAGGAAACCGCCGGGCCGGAGGCCCAACGCGTCGAACCCGTCCGCAACTTCAGCGTGCCGCTGTCCCCCACGCCACGCGGTGCCCGTCTGGCCCGGCTGCTCGCCACCGAACAACTCCGCTCCTGGGGACTGCCGTCGAGTCCGGCAGACCTGATCGTCGCGGAGCTGGCGAACAACGCGGCGACGCACGGACGCGTGCCAGGACGCGACTTCCGCCTCACGCTGTACGTCGTCGGGGGCATCCTCCGCATCGAGGTCACCGACACCCGCGACGACCGTCGGCCGCGGCTCCGACACCCTTCGGTGGAAGCCGAGTCGGGGCGGGGACTGCTCCTGGTGGACGCCCTGGCCGACCGCTGGGGCAGCACCTCCGGGCCACGCCCGCGCAAGATCGTCTGGGCTGAACTGAGGCTCCCGGCTTCCGCTTCCTCTCCGTGACGAGGGCTTGTCACCGCACCGGGCCGGTTCCATGATCCGAACCATGTACAGACGAAGACGCCTGGCGGGCACGTTCCTCGGAGCGGCTCTCGCCACCGCCGTACTGCCCGGAATCTCCCTCGTCCTCGACGACCCGCCCTGGGAACTGGTCCTGAGCGTGGCCGTCTTCCTCGTCGTGAACCAGCTGATCTCCAGCTATCCGAGCGCCGTCCGCTCCGCTCCCCCGGTCGCGCTGCTCGCCCTCACCGCGGTCGGCATCGTCCAGGACACGCTGATCTGGCTGCTCGTCTCCTGGATCGGCTCCCAGATGGACTTCGGCGTCCACGTCGGCGGCTTCCTGGCGGCCCTGGCGGGCGGCGCCGTCATGCGGCTGACGGTCCTCGCCGTCATGGCGGTCGGCCCGCAGCCCGTTCCCGAGACCGCCTGAACCGGCGCAGGACGCGGGAAGGGCCCGTACGAACGACGTCGTACGAGCCCTTCCCGGAGTCCGGACCGGTCAGATCACGCCCTGCTCCAGCATCGCGTCGGCGACCCGCTCGAAGCCGGCGATGTTGGCGCCGCTGACGTAGTCGCCGGGGACGCCGTAGCGTTCGGCGGTCTCGTGGCAGACGTCGTGGATGTTGTTCATGATGCCGGTCAGCTCCTCCTCGACCCGCTCCCGCGACCACGAGGTACGGGCGTGGTTCTGGCTCATCTCCAGCGCGCTGACCGCGACACCGCCCGCGTTGGCCGCCTTGCCGGGGCCGAAGGCGACGCCCGCCTGCTGGAAGAGGTGCACGGCCTCGGGGGTGGTGGGCATGTTGGCGCCCTCGGAGACCGCCTTGACGCCGTTGCCGATCAGGGTGGCCGCCGCGGCCGCGTCCAGCTCGTTCTGGGTGGCCGAGGGCAGCGCGACATCGCCGGGCACGTCCCAGACGCTGCCGTTCGCGACGAACCGCGCCGACGCGCCGCGCCGGGCCGCGTAGTCGGAGACGCGGCCGCGCTCGACCTCCTTGACCTGCTTGAGCAGTTCGACGTCGATGCCCTTCTCGTCGACGACATAGCCGCCGGAGTCGGAGCAGGTCACCGCGTTCGCGCCGAGAGCGGCGAGCTTCTCGATGGTGTAGATGGCGACGTTGCCGGAGCCGGAGACGACCGCGGTGCGGCCCTCCAGGTCCTCGCCGCGCTCGCGCAGCATGGCGGCGGCGAACAGGACGCTGCCGTAACCGGTGGCCTCGGGCCGGATCAGCGAACCGCCCCAGTGCGTGCCCTTGCCGGTGAGGACACCGGCCTCCCAGCGGTTGGTGATGCGCCGGTACTGGCCGAACATGTAGCCGATCTCGCGGCCGCCCACGCCGATGTCACCCGCCGGCACGTCCGTGTGCTCACCGATGTGCCGGTACAGCTCCGTCATGAACGACTGGCAGAACCGCATGACCTCGGCGTTCGACTTCCCGTGCGGGTCGAAGTCGCTGCCGCCCTTGCCGCCGCCGATGCCGAGACCGGTCAGGGCGTTCTTGAAGATCTGCTCGAAGCCGAGGAACTTCACGATGCCCAGGTTCACCGACGGGTGGAAGCGCAGGCCGCCCTTGTACGGGCCGAGCGCGCTGTTGAACTCCACCCGGTAGCCCCGGTTGACGTGGACCTTGCCGTGGTCGTCCGTCCACGGGACACGGAAGATGATCTGCCGCTCGGGCTCCACCAGGCGTTCGACGAGAGCCGCGTCCGCGTACTCCGGGCGCTGCGCGAGGACCGGGGCCAGGGTTTCGAGCACCTCGTGCGCGGCCTGGTGGAACTCGGGCTGCGCCGGATTGCGCCGCTCGACGTCGGCGAGCAAGGACGCGATACGGCTCTTCGGGTCAGGACGGGTCACCTGGGGTCCCTTCTGAGGGGGTGGCCGGAACGGTGGACCGGGATGGTCCGACCGGGTGGGTTTCCGGCGGCATCGGCATAGGGGCCAGGGCGCACCCGGGCAGGAGTGGGCGCCTGGAACCCCGGGAATCCGGTACGACCGGCGGGGGTGCGTGCGCTCGGCGCCGTTGCCGGTGCGCAGACCTGCGGATCCCCCGCCCGAGGGCGGAAGACCGCCCCCACAGTGTTACTCCTGAATTTCATTCGCGTTACGTGATTCCGCAGACGCGACAGGAGAAGGGCACTTCACCTGCGGGGTTCGTCCGTACAAGGTAACCCCGGCCGGTCTCTGTATACGGGCTTGTCCGACCGCCGAGACAGATGACTCCACAGGGTGGGCAATACGGATGAATCCGGCTCAATGGTAACCAATCCGGAGTGATCCAAGGTCGCGACGTTCCCGGCCGGCCGTCCCCGGACATGCGAAAGGGCCCGTACGACCGAAGTCGTACGGGCCCCTTCTGGAGCTCAGCTCAGGCTGTGGCTACCGGGTCAGGCGCAAGATCACTTCGTGATCTTGATGACCTGACCGGCGCCGACCGTCCGGCCACCCTCACGGATGGCGAACTTCAGGCCCTCTTCCATGGCGATGGGCTGGATGAGCTGCACCGACATCTCGGTGTTGTCACCCGGCATGACCATCTCGGTGCCCTCGGGGAGGGTCACAACGCCCGTCACGTCCGTCGTACGGAAGTAGAACTGCGGACGGTAGTTGTTGAAGAACGGCGTGTGGCGGCCACCCTCGTCCTTGGACAGGATGTAGGCCTGCGCCTCGAACTCGGTGTGCGGGGTGACCGAGCCCGGCTTGATGATGACCTGGCCGCGCTCGACGTCCTCGCGCTTGATACCACGGAGGAGCAGACCGACGTTCTCACCGGCCTGGCCCTCGTCGAGCAGCTTGCGGAACATCTCGATACCGGTGACCGTGGTGGTGGTCTTCTCGGTCTTGATGCCGATGATGTCGACGGTCTCGTTGACCTTCAGGACACCACGCTCGATACGGCCGGTGACGACCGTACCGCGACCGGTGATCGTGAAGACGTCCTCGATGGGCATGAGGAACGGCTTGTCGACGTCACGCTCGGGCTCCGGGATGGAGGCGTCGACGGCGTCCATGAGGTCCAGAACGGTCTGGCCCCACTCCGCGTCGCCCTCGAGGGCCTTGAGCGCCGAGACCTTGACGACGGGAAGCTCGTCGCCCGGGAACTCGTACTCGGAGAGGAGCTCACGGACCTCGAGCTCGACGAGCTCCAGGATCTCCTCGTCGTCCACCATGTCGGCCTTGTTCAGGGCGACGACGATGTACGGAACGCCGACCTGGCGGGCCAGGAGCACGTGCTCCTTGGTCTGCGGCATCGGGCCGTCGGTGGCGGCGACCACGAGGATCGCGCCGTCCATCTGCGCGGCACCGGTGATCATGTTCTTGATGTAGTCCGCGTGACCCGGGCAGTCGACGTGGGCGTAGTGACGCGCCTCAGTCTGGTACTCGACGTGCGCGATGGAGATGGTGATACCGCGCTGGCGCTCTTCGGGAGCCTTGTCGATCTGGTCGAAGGCCGAGGCCTCGTTCAGGTCCGGGTACTTGTCGTGCAGCACCTTGGTAATGGCGGCCGTGAGGGTCGTCTTACCGTGGTCGATGTGACCGATGGTGCCGATGTTGACGTGCGGCTTAGTCCGCTCGAACTTCGCCTTCGCCACTGGGATCCTCCTACGGAGTGGTTCTGTACGCCTTACTCATCGGCGCCAGGTGATCTTTGCTGGTAAGCCCGGGCCCCGGGTCATCCCCCCGCGAATGCGGAGGAATGACCCGTGAGGCTCAGGAGTCAAGCCTAAAGCGTGTGAACGGAGTGCGTTACTCGCCCTTGGCCTTCGCGATGATCTCCTCGGCGACGTTCCGCGGAACCTCGGCGTAGGAGTCGAACTGCATCGAGTAGCTTGCGCGACCCGAGGTCTTGCTGCGGAGGTCGCCGACGTAGCCGAACATCTCCGAGAGCGGCACCAGACCCTTGACGATCCGGGCGCCCATGCGCTCCTCCATGGCCTGGATCTGACCACGGCGGGAGTTGATGTCGCCGATGACCTCACCCATGTAGTCCTCGGGCGTGGTGACCTCGACGGCCATCATCGGCTCAAGGAGCACGGGGGACGCCTTGCGCGCGGCCTCCTTGAAGGCCTGCGAACCGGCGATCTTGAACGCGAGCTCGGAGGAGTCGACCTCGTGGTAGCCACCGTCGATGAGGATGACGCGGACGCCAGTCATCTCGTAGCCGGCCAGGATGCCGAACTGCATGGCCTCCTGCGCACCGGCGTCGACCGAAGGGATGTACTCCTTCGGGATGCGACCACCGGTCACCTTGTTCACGAACTCGTACGAGGCGTCGCCGCCCTCGATGGGCTCGATCGCGATCTGCACCTTGGCGAACTGACCGGTACCACCGGTCTGCTTCTTGTGGGTGTAGTCCAGACGCTCGACGGCCTTGCGGATCGTCTCGCGGTACGCGACCTGCGGCTTGCCGACGTTGGCCTCGACCTTGAACTCACGGCGCATACGGTCGACCAGCACCTCGAGGTGCAGCTCGCCCATACCACCGATGATGGTCTGGCCGGTCTCCTCGTCCGAGTGAACCTGGAAGGAGGGGTCCTCCTCCGCGAGACGCTGGATGGCGACACCCAGCTTCTCCTGGTCACCCTTGGACTTGGGCTCGATGGCGACCTGAATGACCGGCGCCGGGAAGTCCATGGACTCCAGGATGACCGGGTTCTTGTCGTCGGACAGCGTCTCACCGGTGGTGGTCTGCTTCAGGCCCATGACGGCGACGATGTCGCCGGCGCCCACCGACTCGATCTCCTCACGCTTGTTCGCGTGCATGCGGTAGATCTTGCCGATGCGCTCCTTCTTGCCCTTGACCGAGTTCAGCACCGCGGTGCCGGACTCCAGACGACCGGAGTAGATCCGGACGAAGGTGAGCTTGCCCAGGTGGGGGTCGCTCATGATCTTGAAGGCGAGCGCGGACAGCGGCTCGTCGTCCGACGGCTTGCGCTTGACGACGACGTCGGCGTCCTTGACGTCGTGACCCTCGATGGCCTCGACGTCGAGCGGGGTCGGCAGGTAGCGGACGACCGCGTCGAGCAGGGGCTGGACGCCCTTGTTCTTGAACGCGGTGCCACAGAACACCGGGGTGACCGTGACGTCCTTGGACTTGCCGGACGCGATGGTGACGCGACGGATCGCGGCGTACAGCTGCTCCTCGGTGGGCTCCTGGCCCTCCAGGAACAGCTCCATGATCTCGTCGTCGTGCTCCGCGACGGTCTCGACCAGCTTGCCGCGGTACTCCTCGGCAGCCTCGGTGTGCGTGGCCGGGATGTCGACGACGTCGTACATCTCGCCCTTCGCCGCCTCGGCGGACCACACGAGCGCCTTCATGCGGACCAGGTCCACAACGCCCTTGAAGTCCATCTCGGCACCGATCGGCAGCTGCATGACGATCGGGACCGCGCCGAGGCGGTTCTCGATCATGTCGACACAGCGGTGGAACTCGGCGCCGGTGCGGTCCAGCTTGTTCACGAAGCAGATGCGCGGCACGCCGTAACGGTCGGCCTGACGCCACACCGTCTCGGACTGCGGCTCGACACCGGCGACACCGTCGAACACCGTGACGGCACCGTCGAGGACGCGGAGCGAACGCTCCACCTCGACCGTGAAGTCGACGTGCCCGGGGGTGTCGATGATGTTGATCGTGTAGTCGTTGTCCTCGAGCGGCCAGTGACAGGTGGTGGCAGCAGAGGTGATCGTGATGCCACGCTCCTGCTCCTGCTCCATCCAGTCCATGGTGGCAGCGCCGTCGTGGACCTCACCGATCTTGTAGCTGACGCCGGTGTAGAAGAGGATCCGCTCAGTGGTGGTCGTCTTGCCCGCGTCGATGTGGGCCATGATCCCGATGTTGCGGACCTTGGCCAGGTCAAGTGAAGTGGTAGCCATAAGGCTTCAGTCTTCTCTCGGTCTCGATGGGGTCTGCGACTACCAGCGGTAGTGCGCGAAGGCCTTGTTGGACTCGGCCATCTTGTGGGTGTCCTCACGCTTCTTCACGGCCGCACCGAGGCCGTTCGAGGCGTCGAGGAGCTCGTTGAGGAGGCGCTCGGTCATGGTCTTCTCGCGACGGGCGCGCGAGTAACCGACGAGCCAGCGCAGCGCGAGGGTGTTGGCGCGACCGGGCTTGACCTCGATCGGGACCTGGTAGGTCGCACCACCGACACGGCGGGACTTGACCTCGAGGGTCGGCTTGATGTTCTCAAGCGCGCGCTTCAGCGTGATGATCGGGTCGTTGCCCGTCTTCTCACGCAGACCCTCCATGGCGCCGTAGACGATGCGCTCGGCGGTGGAGCGCTTGCCGTTCAGCAGCACCTTGTTGATCAGCGACGTGACAAGAGGAGAACCGTAGACCGGGTCGATGATGACCGGGCGCTTCGGGGCGGGGCCCTTACGAGGCATTCTTACTTCTCCTTCTTGGCGCCGTAGCGGCTGCGGGCCTGCTTGCGGTTCTTGACACCCTGGGTGTCGAGCGAACCGCGGATGATCTTGTAACGAACACCGGGCAGGTCCTTCACACGGCCGCCACGCACGAGCACGATGGAGTGCTCCTGCAGGTTGTGTCCCTCACCCGGAATGTAAGCGGTGACCTCGATGCCGCTGGTCAGACGCACACGCGCGACCTTACGCAGGGCCGAGTTCGGCTTCTTCGGGGTGGTCGTGAACACACGCGTGCAGACGCCACGACGCTGGGGCGAACCCTCGAGTGCGGGCGTCTTGTTCTTCTCGACCTTGTCCTGCCGGCCCTTACGGACCAGCTGCTGGATCGTAGGCACTACTTCTCCGGTTTCTGTGTGCCGAATGGTGAAGCTAACCTGGAACATTCGCCGACCCACGCGGTCGGGTGTGTCGAATCCGGCAGATCTTCGCCGCGAGGCGAAAAGGGCGCAGATCGCGGTGGCCGTTGACAGACCCCGCGTGCGGTTTCAAGGCACGCACGAGGGCCAGGGCACACCCCAGGCACAAGGTCTGAGCGTACCTACCTCATTCGCTGTGGTCAAAACAAATGGGCAGGACCGGTAGGCCCACACGATTCAAGCCGAAGCCGCGACCCCGTCCACGATCTTCGAATCAGCGGTTCCCGGCCCGAGGCCCGTCCGCGCGCGAAAGACCCGCGCCGATCACCGCACCGACCCACGATACGGACCGGCGCGGCCCGCCGCGACCGGAGCGGCCGGAAGCCCTCATCCAGAAATGGCCGATTCGCGCCCTTTCACGCTCCGCGATCTTGCGCCTTCAGTACGTTGATCCGTCCGTTGCGGTGAATCGGGGGCTGAGCATGACAATGTGGACACCTGCGTACTCGCCGGACGACGGCGGGCTGGACGACCGGGTGCCGTTCCTGGCCCGGCTGGAGAGCGAGGACCGCTCGGCGCTGCTGGCCCTGGGCCGCTCGCTGGACTTCACGCCCCGCATGGTCCTGGTCCGCCAGCACGAGCCCTCCTCCCACGTCCTCTTCCTCGTCCACGGCTGGACCAAGGTCACCGCCTCGGCCGCCAACGGCTACGAGGCCCTGCTGGCGCTGCGCGGCCCCGGCGACATCGTCGGCGAGTCGGCCGCGCTGACCGGACGCCCACGGTCGGCGACGGTGACCGCGCTGGAGCCCGTACGGGCGGTGGCCGTCGAACGCGACCGCTTCAAGGACTTCCTCGGCCGCTCCCCCGCCGTCTCCTTCGCCCTGCTCGGGCTCACCGCGGACCGCACCCGCGCGGCGGACCGGCGCCGGCTGGAGTTCGCCTCGATGAGCGTGCGGGAACGCTTCGCCGTCCTGCTGCTGGATCTGGCCCGCACCCACGGCCGCCGCACCCCGGAGGGCGTCGAGCTGGCCGTGCCGCTCAGCAAGCAGGAGCTGGCCGGCTCGGTGGGGGCGTCCCGGGAGATGGTGCAGCGCCTGCTGCGGGAACTGCGGGACAAGGGGGCCGTGGCCACGGGCCGCCGCACCATGCTGATCATGCGGCCGGACATCCTGCGCCGCATCGCGGCGACGGGTCCGGCGGCGGGCATCCCGACACCACCGGGACCGTCGGAGGAATGAGCGGGGCTCGCGGCGCGTCGGCGCGCGCGGCAGCCGACACCTCGCCGCGCGCGGCCGCAGACGCCTCGCCGCGCGTCGACGCGCGCGGCAGCCGACGCGGGCGGGCGGGCGAGCGCGCCCTGCCCGTGGTGTCCCGCGGCCCTGCCCGTGGTGTCCCACCTGCCTCGGACGCCCTTCTGTGCACACGGTCACACTCCGAATGGGTCATCCGCCCTCACCGCCCGAGCCCCGTCGCCACCACGCTGCTGCTCTGCACGGCACACCCCCCGAGAGGCGACCATGACCGACCCTGTGAACCGCACGCTCCTGCTGCTGGACATCGAGAGGTTCAGCGATCGGGACGACGTGGAGCAGGCCTATCTACGACGCATGCTCTACGACATCGCCGACCGCACGCTGGAGAGCGCGGGCATCGACGAGACCCGTCGGCTGCGGGCCGACCGCGGGGACTCGGTGATGGAGCTGATCGACGCCGGCGCCCCGGTCACGGCACTGCTGCGGGCCCTGCTCACGGAGGTCCCGGCGCAGCTCCGGACGGTCAACCGCATGGCGTCCAGCTCCGCGCAGATCCGGCTGCGCGGTGTCCTCGCCACCGGTTGGGTCGCCGTCGACCGGCACGCCGGCTGGGTCGGCAGCGACCTCAACCACGCCTGCCGGCTGCTGGACGCGGACGTGCTGCGGGCCGCGCTGCGCGAGCGCACCGGCGACTTCGCCCTGTGCGTCTCGGACGCCCTGCACTCCGGTGTCGTACGCCATGACCACCCCGGCATCCCCGCCGACGAGTTCCATCCGGTGACGGTGGCGAGCAAGAACGGCCCGCTGAAGGCGTGGCTGCACGGACCGGTGCCCGCGGGGGTCGCCGGCCAGGACCACGGTGGCACGGGGGCGGGGCAGGCGCCGGGCGGATCGGGGGACCGCCCGGCGCCGCACGTCACCGCCCAGAGTCCGCCCGAGGAGCTCGGTCCCGCGCAGGGGCAACCGGAGGAGCGCGTCCCCGCCCAGGGCACACCCCAGGATCGGGTCCCCGCCCAGGGGACTCCCGAGGAGCGGGTCCTCGCGCCGGGCGCCCCCGAGGAACGGGGCCCCGCGCGAGGCACCCCCGAGGAACGGGTCCCCGCGCAGGGCACCCGCAAGGACCGCCCGGCGCCGGACGGGACACGGGGAGCCCCGGCGCCGGGCGCCGTCTTCAACTTCAACGGCGGCTCGCCCTCCTTCGGCGGCAGCCTGGTCGCCGGTGACCAGCACGGCGTCAGCGGCGGCCAGGTCACCGGCGACGTACACCTCGGCGGCCACGAGCGCGGCCACGAGCGAGGGGAAGACGCGTGAACGCCCAGCCCGAACCGGACAGCCCCAGACCCGCGGCGGCCTCCGCCGGCGGCGCGGCGGCCGCCCCTGAGCCGAAGCCCGCCGAGCCGGCCGCCGACGAGACCCAGTCGGCGGCCGCGCCCGCCGCCGAGGAGCGCGAGCAGCCGCAGAACGCCTGGTCGGCCCGGCGCGACCTGATCGACCACAGCCCCCGGACCATGAACTTCAACGGCGGCTCGCCGTCGTTCGGCGGCAGCCTGGTCGGCGGCCACCAGCACGGCGTCAGCGGCGGCCGGGTCACCGGCGACGTCATCATGGGCACCAAGACGGAGATCCACTACGCGATGGCCGGGTACTCCGCGCCCTCCTCGGCCTCCGGCGAGATCCCGCAAACCACGCTCGACCGCCTGGCCGCCACCTTCGCCGCCGACGAGGAGGTCATGGCCGACCTCCTCGAACGCCTGCGCCGCGACCGCGTGCTCGTCCTGTCCGGCGCCCGCTTCACCGGCCGTCGCACGGCCGCCCTGATGCTGCTGCGCCGACTCGCCGCCGCCCCCGTCCGCGCCCTGCTGAGCGACACCGGACCGAGTTCCCTCGCCGAGCGGTTCGCCACCGAGGAGCAGGCCCGCGGCTACGTCCTGTGCGACCTCGCCACCCGCCGCGACCGCCCGCTGCGCGAACCGCACCTGCTCGCCGCGAAGGACCGGCTCGCCGAGCGGAACGCCTATCTGGTCGTCACCGTCGGCCCCACCGCCGTCCTGGAGGACGTGCCCGCCGTGGAGTGGCGGCCGCCGGTCGCGGCCGAGGTGCTCCGCGCGCACCTGGACGCCGGACCCGACCCGCAGGCCAACGCCAAACTCCTCGACCTGCCGGCCGTGACGGAGTTCCTGGAGCGCGGCCACCAGTTGCGCGAGGTGGCCGCCTTCGCCCAGTTGCTGGCCGGCCACGCGGCCGGACGGGTCACCGAGGACGATGTCGCCCAGTTCTCGCTGCTCTCCCTGGAGCACCAGGTGCAGGAGTGGTTCGAGGAGGACGAGAGCGCGATCCATCTGCGCGACAAGGCGTTCCTGGTCGCGCTGGCCGCCTTCGACGGTGGCCCGTACGCCCTCACCGCCGAGCTGAGCGACCTGCTGTACCGCTTCCTCCAGGAGACCGAGAACCCCTCCCGGGTCCCCGAGGTCCCCGTCTTCGGCACCCATATCGGCAAACGGCTGCGGCTGGCCCGCGCCGAGCGGTTCGAGGACGACGAGCACACCGAATGGGGTCTGGTGCTCCAGCAGAAGGCCAGGTTCCGGGACGAACGCGCCTCGCTGGTGCTGCTGCGCGAGCTGTGGACCGGCCACCCGTCCGCCCGGCCCGCCCTCATCAAGTGGCTGCGACAGCTCGCCGACGACGGCCGCCCGCTGGTGCGCACCCGCGCCGCGTCCACCGTCGCGATCCTGGCCCGTACCGACCTGCCCTCGGCGATGGCGCTGGTCATCGAGCCGTGGGCGACCTCGCAGCGGTTCCGCCAGCGGCTCGTCGCGGTCAACTCGCTGACCTTCGCCCACCTCATCGGCACGCCCAACATCCCGCGCATCCTCGACGCCTGGTGCGAGGGCGACGACGCCCGGCTGCGCTGGGTGGCCGTGCGGTCGTACGGACTGATCGGCCCCGAACGCCCCGCGGAGGCCATGGCCGCCCTGCGCGGAGCGGTACGGCGGCTCTACGACGACGGCCCCGACGACCTCGACGAGGCGATGGCCGGAGAACTCGGCGAGGCCGTCGAGCTGTTGCTGCTCTCCCCCGCCAGCGACCAGGTGCTCGCGGAACTGCGCGAGCACCTCGACCGCGACCGCGCCGTGCACGACCTCGCGCTCGCCGGATTCGTCAACGCCTGCCGCCGCAAGGAGGACGACGAGCGCTACGGCACTCCGCTGGTCCTCGCCTGGTACGCCCGCGCGGTGCCCGCCGGCGGCGCCGCGGCCCGCGGCATCCCCCACCTCTGGCGCGCCGCGCTGGCCGACCCGCGCGCCACCCGGCACGCGCTCGACGTCCTGCGCGACTGGGTCCTGATCGCCGACCGCGCCACCACCACCGAATGGGCGCTGGCCGCCCTGCTCCCGACGCTCGTCACCACACCCGCCGAACACCAGCGGCTGAGCCATCTGCTGCGCACCATGCCCGGCGAGGACGGCAACCCCCCGCCCCCGGTGGCGGCCCGCCTGCTCACCACGCTTCCGACCCGCTGACCCACGTCAGAACGCCCCGCGCACGCCGGGTGGTACGTCCGAGGAGACACGCCCCATGCCCACCTTCCGCCAGCCCGATTGGCAGCAGCAGGCCGACCGGCACACCCAGATCGTCGACCCGGTCCTCACCGTGCGGCAGCTGTCGCGCTTCGACTTCAACCTCAAGTCATACGTCCGTATCGACCACGCCCTGGTCTTCTCCACCGCCAAGGGCGGCTACGAGCCCTATCTGCCGCCCCGGCGGCCGACCCGCGCCGAGGTCCTGGCCAACCACTACACGGCCGTGTACGAGGTCGACATGGGCGTGCACCCGCACACCTGCGACCTCGAACTGCCCAGCGACAACGACGCGTTCGAGTTCACCGCCGCGGTCGACATCTCCTGGCAGGTCATCGACCCGGCCCGGTTCGTGGCCAGCGGCCACCGGGACGTACCCGGTCTGGTGCTGAGCGAACTCCAGCAGGCGGCCCGCCCGGTGACGCGCCGGTTCCCCATCGCCGAGAGCGCGGCCGCGGAGGCCGAGCTGCTGGAGCGGATGAACCTGCTGGGCCCGCTCGGGGCCCCGGCCGGACTCCAGGTCACCTGGACGCTCCGGCTGCGCCGCGACGAGGACGACATCGAGCACCAGCGGCGCATGCGGGCCATCGACCAGTCCGCCAGCGAGCAGATCCTGGCGGCGCAGCGGGGCATGGACATCGACGTCCAGGTCGACCGCCGGGGCCGGCAGAGCGACGCGCTCCAGATCGAGCGGGCCATGCAGTACGGCGCCCAGCAGCAGGAGCTGATCCTCCAGCAGCAGCGCATGCAGCACGCGCAGGCGCTGCTGGCCGGTGAGCAGCAGATGCAGCTCCAGCAACTGGAGGCGGAGAAGGCCAGGTTCTACGCGTGGCACCTCCAGCAGGGCGGTGTGCACGCCTGGGCGCTGCACCTGGCCCAGCACCCGGAGGACTCGGCCACCGTCATGAACAGCATGCGGGAGGACCAGCTCCGCATGATCCAGTCCCAGATGGAACTGGTGAAGCAACTGCTGGGCGGCGAGGGCGCGGAGAACTGGGAGCTGGAGGGCCCGAAGCAGCTGGCCCTGCGCACGGTCAACGACATCCTCACCCAGCGGCTGCCGGGCGTACCGCAGGACCCGCCGCAGCTGCCGGGGGGTGCCCCCGTGTATCCGGGGTCGGCTGTCCCGCAGGGCGGCGCGCCGGATCCGGGCGCGGCGGGGGTGCCCGGGCTGCCGGGTGACGGCGGGCCGGGGTGGGCGGGCGCGCAGCACCCGGGCGGGTACGCGGCGCCGACGGGCCCGTACGGCGCCCCGGGGACACCGGGGGCCCCCGGAGTGCCGCCGGTCCCCGCTCCCGGTGCCTACGGCGTCCCCGGAACGTCTGGTCCCGGTCCTTACGGTCCCGGTCCTTACGGCGTCCCGGGGGCGCCCGGTTCTCCTTCGTACGGTGTCCCCGGGGCGCCCGGACCCGGTCCTTACGGTGTCCCCGGGGCGCCCGGATCCGGTCCTTACGGTGTCCCCGGGTCGCCCGGTTCTCCGCCGTACGTTGTTCCCGGGACGCCCGGCGCTCCGCCGCAGGTCGTGCCCGGGGCGCCCGGCTCCCCGTCGTACGGAGTCCCCGGGACGCCCGGCGCTCCGCCGCAGGTCGTGCCCGGAGCACCCGGAGCACCCGGTTCTCCGACACAGGTCGTGCCCGGGACGCCCGGCTCCCCGTCGTACGGAGTCCCCGGGGTGCCTCCGGCTCCGGCGGGCGCGCCGGACATGCCCACCGCGCCGCCCGCGCCCCCCGCGTCGCCCGGTGCCGCGCAGCGTCCCCCGTTCCCGCCCGCCGCGGGTGGGCCGGACGCCCCGCCGCCCGCCTCGCCGCCGCCGCCGGCGTACGCCCCCGCGGCCCCGGCCGGGCCGCCGTCCGCACCGCCGGAGCCCCCCGCCTGGCAGCCCCCGCCCGGCTACGGCAGGACCCCGACGCTGCCGGCCCAGACGGTGCCGGACGTCCCGGCGGCCGCCCTCCAGGACGACGGCGACGGCGAGCCGGGGGACAAGGATGCTGCCGACCGGGTGGAGGGCAGCGGCGGATGACCACGCTCGATCCCGCTCCCGGCCCGGCGCCGGCCGTCCGCCCGGACGGCGACCCGGACCGCGACCCGGACTACGGCGACCTCGTCCCCCTCTGCGAGCGGCTGCTCACGGAGCTGCGCGCAGAGGTGGCCCGAGCGGACGGCAAGGCGTCCGTCCTGGTCGGCGCCCTCGGTATGACCGTGGGTGTCTCCAGCGGGCTGCTCGCCGGGCGGGACTGGTCCCCGGCCGCGCTCTCCGTCCCGGGCGCGGTGCTGTGGTGGGCCGGGACCGGAGCCCTGGGGCTGTCCCTGCTGGCCCTGATGCTGGCGGTGCTGCCCCGCTACCGCGCCGGGACATGGACGCCGGGCAGCCCGCTGTCCTACTTCGGCGACATCCAGGAAGCCGTCCGGCTCGGTCGGTTGGAGACCGCGCTCGGCGACACCCGGCGCGACCCCACGACCGGGCTGACCAGCACCCTCGCCGGCCTGAGCCATATCGCCGCCCGCAAGCACCAGTGGATCCGCACCGGTCTGATCGCCTTCTGCGCCGGCACGGCCCTGCTGCCCTCCTCGCTGCTGATCGGCTGATCCGGCCGCACAGCAGCCGTCCCCGCCTCCGAGGCCGTCGGGCCTCTGAGACTCCGCAGGAAGCACACGGAAGTACAAGGAAGCACGATGACCCAGCCACCACCGGAGTACCCGGAGCCCCCGGAGTACCCCACGCAGACAGCCCGGCCGCAGGTGCCCCCGCAGTACCCGCAGCAGCAACAGCCGCCCGCGTACCCGCAGCAGCCCACGTATCCGCAGCAAGAGCAGCCACCGACGTACCCCCAGCATCAGCCGTCGTACCCGCAACAGCAGCAGCCGTCGTACCCGCAACAGCAGCCTCCGGCGTATCCGCAGCCGCAGCCCTCGTACCCGCAGCAGCAACAGCCGCCCGCGTACCCGGGGCAGCAGCCCCCCGCGTACCCGGGCCGGCCGCAGCCGCCCACGTATCCGCAGGCCGCGCCCACCTATCCGGGCGCCTCCGCCCCGATACCTCCGCAGTACACCCAGTCCCCTCCCCAGACCCCCGCGGCCCCCGCCTCGGCTCCCGGCGCGGCCGCGGCCGCCGACGACCCCGCCCATCCGCACCACATCAGCACCGAGGCCCGCCGGACCCACATCTCCGCCCAGCAACGCCGCACCGACGTCACCGCGGTCGGCAACCTGCTGCTCTACCTGCCGAACTTCCTGTGCAGCCTGTGCGTCGTCGGCCTGGTCTCCGCGATCTTCGGCGATCTCGCGTTCGTGGTGATCCTGCTCTGGATCGCCAGTGGCGCACTCGTGTTCCACCGCCCGACGGAGAGCGCCCTCGCACGCCGTCTGCTTCATCTGCGCTACCCCACTCCACAAGAACGAGCCAAAATCGAACCCGTCTGGCGGGAGGTCACGGCCCGCGCCGGTGTCGAGGGGCGCAACTACGAGCTGTGGGTCGAGGACAGCGACGGCCTCAACGCGGTCGCCGCGGCCGGCCACATCGTCGGCGTCACCCGCTTCGCCATGAACGAGCTCCCCAACGGCGAACTCGCCGCCGTCATGGCCCACGAGCTGGGCCACCACGTCGGCGGCCACGCCTGGTCCGGTCTGCTCGGTTATTGGTACGCGCTGCCGGGCCGGCTCGCCTGGCGTTTCCTCAAGGCGTTCTCCACCTTCGTCTTCCGGGTGTCGAAGGCCTTCGGCTGCTTCGGCGTCGCCTTCGTGGTGCTGTTCATCGGTGGTATCGCGATGGCCACGATCAGCACGCTCTACGGGCTGCCGCTGCTGATCCTGGGTGTGCCGTACGCGCTCGCCGCCGTCGGCCGCCGCGCCGAGCTGCGCGCCGACGAGCACGCCGCCGCGCTCGGCTTCGCCCCGATGCTGGCCGCCGTACTGGGCAAGCTGCACCAGCAGGAACAGCAGGCCGAGGCCCAGACCACCGCCCAGAACGGCGGTGTCCCCGTCGAGGAGAGCGCGCTGAGCAAGCTGCTCTCCTCCCACCCGGACTACCACACCCGGCTGCACCACCTCCAGCCGTACCTCCAGCCGCAGCGGCCGCGCTGAGAGCCGCACCGGGCCCGGGGCCCACGTACGGAAACGCCGAAGGGCGGCCACCCCGTGGGGTGACCGCCCTTCAGTGCTTCAGACGACCCGCGCCTTACTGGTTGTACGGACCGTAGTCGTAGTCCTCCAGCGGAACGGCCTGGCCGGAGCCGGTGCCGAACGGCGAGTAGTCGATGTCGTCGTAGCCGACGGCCGAGTACATCGCGGCCTTGGCCTCCTCGGTCGGCTCGACCCGGATGTTGCGGTAGCGGGACAGACCCGTACCGGCCGGGATGAGCTTACCGATGATGACGTTCTCCTTGAGGCCGATGAGGCTGTCGGACTTGGCGTTGATCGCCGCGTCCGTCAGAACTCGGGTCGTCTCCTGGAAGGAGGCGGCCGACAGCCAGGACTCCGTCGCCAGCGAGGCCTTGGTGATACCCATCAGCTGCGGACGACCGGAGGCCGGGTGACCGCCCTCCTGGACCACACGACGGTTCTCGGTCTCGAACTTCGAGCGCTCGACCAGCTCGCCGGGCAGCAGCTCCGCGTCGCCCGACTCGATGATCGTCACACGGCGCAGCATCTGCCGGATGATGATCTCGATGTGCTTGTCGTGGATCGACACACCCTGCGAGTTGTAGACCTTCTGGACCTCGCCGACCAGGTGGACCTGGACGGCACGCTGACCCAGGATGCGCAGCACGTCGTGCGGGTTGGTGGCACCCACGGTGAGCTTCTGGCCCACCTCGACGTGCTCGCCCTCGGAGACCAGCAGACGGGCGCGCTTCGAGATCGGGAACGCCGTCTCGTCGCTGCCGTCGTCCGGCGTGATGACGATCTTCTTGGTCTTCTCGGTCTCCTCGATCCGCACGCGGCCCATGGCCTCGGAGATCGGGGCGACACCCTTCGGGGTACGGGCCTCGAAGAGCTCGACGACACGCGGCAGACCCTGGGTGATGTCGTCACCGGCCACACCACCGGTGTGGAAGGTACGCATCGTCAGCTGGGTACCGGGCTCACCGATGGACTGGGCGGCGATGATGCCGACCGCCTCACCGATGTCGACCAGCTTGCCGGTGGCCAGCGAGCGGCCGTAGCACATCGCGCAGGTGCCGACGGCGGACTCACAGGTCAGGACCGAGCGGGTCTTGACCGTGTCGATGCCCGCAGCCACCAGCTGGTCGATGAGGACGTCACCGAGGTCGACGCCCGCCGGGGCGAGCACCTTGCCGTCGACGACGATGTCCTCGGCGAGGCAGCGCGCGTACACGCTGGTCTCGGCGTTGTCCGCCTTGCGCAGGACGCCGTCGGCGCCGCGCTCGGCGAAGGACAGCTTGAGGCCGCGCTCGGTGCCGCAGTCCTCCTCGCGGATGATGACGTCCTGCGAGACGTCCACCAGACGACGGGTCAGGTAACCCGAGTCGGCGGTACGCAGGGCGGTGTCCGCCAGACCCTTACGGGCACCGTGCGTGGAGATGAAGTACTCCAGCACGGACAGGCCCTCACGGAAGGACGCCTTGATCGGACGCGGGATGGTCTCGTTCTTGGCGTTCGACACCAGACCACGCATACCGGCGATCTGCCGCATCTGCATCATGTTTCCTCGGGCACCCGAGTCAACCATCATGAAGATGGGGTTCGTCTTGGGGAAGTTCGCGTTCATCGCCTCGGCGACCTCGTTGGTCGCCTTGGTCCAGATCGCGATGAGCTCCTGAGTGCGCTCTTCCTTGGTGATCAGACCGCGCTCGTACTGCTTCTGGACCTTCTCGTCCTGCGCCTCGTAGCCCGCGACGATGGCCTTCTTGGCCTCGGGGACGACGACGTCGGAGATGGCCACGGTGACACCGGAGCGGGTGCCCCAGTAGAAGCCGGCCGACTTCAGGTTGTCGAGCGTCGCCGCCACGATGACCTTGGGGTAGCGCTCCGCCAGGTCGTTGACGATCTCGCCGAGCTGCTTCTTGCCCACCGAGTAGTCGACGAACGGGTAGTCCTCGGGCAGCAGCTCGTTGAAGAGCGCGCGGCCCAGGGTGGTGCGCAGACGGAAGGTGTCACCGGTCTGGTACTCCGGCTCGCCCTCCTCCACGGCCGGCGGGGTCCAGCCGCGCGGCGGGATGGTGCCCACCGGGAAGCGGATGTCGATCGCCGACTGCAGCGCGAGCTCACCGGCGTCGAACGCCATGATCGCCTCGGCCGTGGAGCCGAACGCGCGGCCCTCGCCCTTGGTGTCGCGCAGCTCACCGTCGGTCGTCAGGAAGAACAGACCGAGGACCATGTCCTGGGTCGGCATCGTCACCGGACGGCCGTCGGCGGGCTTGAGGATGTTGTTCGAGGACAGCATCAGGATGCGGGCCTCGGCCTGCGCCTCCGCGGACAGCGGCAGGTGCACGGCCATCTGGTCACCGTCGAAGTCCGCGTTGAACGCGGTGCAGACGAGCGGGTGGATCTGGATGGCCTTGCCCTCGACCAGCTGCGGCTCGAAGGCCTGGATGCCGAGGCGGTGCAGGGTGGGCGCACGGTTCAGCAGAACCGGGTGCTCCGCGATGACCTCTTCGAGGACGTCGTACACGACCGTGCGGCCGCGCTCGACCATCCGCTTGGCGCTCTTGATGTTCTGCGCGTGGTTCAGGTCGACCAGGCGCTTCATCACGAACGGCTTGAAGAGCTCCAGCGCCATGGCCTTGGGCAGACCGCACTGGTGCAGCTTCAGCTGCGGACCGACGACGATCACGGAACGCGCGGAGTAGTCCACACGCTTGCCGAGCAGGTTCTGACGGAATCGACCCTGCTTGCCCTTCAGCATGTCGCTGAGGGACTTCAGCGGACGGTTGCCGGGGCCCGTGACCGGGCGACCACGACGGCCGTTGTCGAACAGCGCGTCGACGGCCTCCTGGAGCATGCGCTTCTCGTTGTTCACGATGATCTCGGGCGCGCCGAGGTCGAGAAGCCGCTTCAGACGGTTGTTGCGGTTGATCACACGGCGGTACAGGTCGTTCAGGTCGGAGGTCGCGAAGCGGCCACCGTCCAGCTGCACCATCGGGCGAAGGTCCGGCGGGATGACCGGCACGCAGTCCAGCACCATGCCCTTGGGGCTGTTGCTGGTCTGCAGGAACGCGGAGACGACCTTCAGGCGCTTGAGCGCACGGGTCTTCTTCTGGCCCTTGCCGGTGCGGATGATCTCGCGGAGCTTCTCGGCCTCCTCGTCGAGGTCGAAGGACTCCAGGCGCTTCTGCAGCGCCGCGGCACCCATCGAACCGTCGAAGTACGTGCCGAAGCGGTCGCGCAGCTCGCGGTAGAGCAGTTCGTCGCCCTCGAGGTCCTGGACCTTGAGGTTCTTGAACCGGGTCCACACCTCGTCGAGACGGTCGATCTCGCGCTGCGAACGGTCGCGCAGCTGCTTCATCTCACGCTCGGCACCCTCGCGCACCTTGCGGCGCACGTCGGCCTTGGCACCCTCGGCCTCGAGCTCGGCCAGGTCGGTCTCGAGCTTCTTGGCGCGGGCCTCGAGGTCGGCGTCGCGGCGGTTCTCGATCTGCTGACGCTCGACGGAGACGTGGGCCTCCAGCGAGGGCAGGTCGCGGGTGCGGCGCTCCTCGTCCACGAACGTGATCATGTACGCGGCGAAGTAGATGACCTTCTCGAGGTCCTTCGGCGCCAGGTCCAGCAGGTAGCCCAGGCGCGACGGGACGCCCTTGAAGTACCAGATGTGGGTGACGGGAGCGGCCAGCTCGATGTGGCCCATCCGCTCACGGCGCACCTTGGCGCGAGTGACCTCGACGCCGCAGCGCTCACAGATGATGCCCTTGAAGCGGACGCGCTTGTACTTGCCGCAGTAGCACTCCCAGTCCCGGGTCGGACCGAAGATCTTCTCGCAGAAGAGTCCGTCCTTTTCGGGCTTCAGGGTGCGGTAGTTGATGGTCTCGGGCTTCTTGACCTCGCCGTGGCTCCACTGACGGATGTCGTCAGCGGTGGCCAGACCGATCCGGAGCTCGTCGAAGAAGTTGACGTCGAGCACTATGCGTCAATCCCTCTCAGGGTTGTAAGTCATGGGGTCTGATACGGGGGTCCTGGGGCCGGCCGGGCTCATGGTGAGCCCGGCCGGACTCCCGTCAGACCTCTTCGACGCTGCTCGGCTCGCGCCGGGACAGGTCGATGCCAAGCTCCTCCGCCGCGCGGAAGACGTCCTCGTCGGTGTCGCGCATCTCGATGGACATGCCGTCCGAGGACAGCACCTCCACGTTGAGGCACAGGGACTGCATCTCCTTGATGAGCACCTTGAAGGACTCGGGGATGCCGGGCTCCGGGATGTTCTCGCCCTTGACGATGGCCTCGTAGACCTTCACGCGGCCGGTGACGTCGTCGGACTTGATGGTCAGCAGCTCCTGGAGGGCGTAAGCGGCGCCGTAAGCCTCCAGCGCCCACACCTCCATCTCACCGAAGCGCTGGCCACCGAACTGGGCCTTACCACCCAGCGGCTGCTGGGTGATCATGGAGTACGGACCGGTCGACCGGGCGTGCAGCTTGTCGTCGACCAGGTGGTGCAGCTTGAGGATGTACATGTACCCGACCGAGATCGGGTCCGGGAACGGCTCGCCGGAGCGGCCGTCGAACAGTCGCGCCTTGCCGGTCGGCAGCACCATGCGCTCGCCGTCGCGGTTCGGGATGGTGTGCTGGAGCAGACCGGCGAGCTCGTCCTCGCGCGCACCGTCGAACACCGGGGTGGCGACGTTGGTGCCCGGGGCGACCTGGTCGGCGCCGATGACCTGAAGGCGCTGGGCCCACTCGTCGGCGAGACCGGAGACGTCCCAGCCGCGGCTGGCGAGCCAGCCGAGGTGGATCTCCAGCACCTGTCCCGGGTTCATTCGGGACGGGACACCGAGCGGGTTGAGGATGATGTCGACCGCGGTGCCGTCCTCCAGGAACGGCATGTCCTCGATCGGCAGGATCTTGGAGATGACACCCTTGTTGCCGTGACGGCCGGCGAGCTTGTCACCGTCGGTGATCTTGCGCTTCTGCGCCACGTAGACGCGGACCAGCTGGTTCACGCCCGGCGGCAGCTCGTCGCCCTCTTCGCGGTCGAAGACGCGGACGCCGATGACCTTGCCGATCTCGCCGTGCGGGACCTTCAGCGAGGTGTCACGGACCTCACGGGCCTTCTCACCGAAGATCGCGCGCAGCAGGCGCTCCTCCGGCGTCAGCTCGGTCTCGCCCTTGGGCGTGACCTTGCCGACGAGGATGTCGCCGGCGACGACCTCGGCACCGATCCGGATGATGCCGCGCTCGTCGAGGTCGGCGAGGACCTCCTCGGAGACGTTCGGGATGTCCCGGGTGATCTCCTCGGGGCCGAGCTTGGTGTCACGGGCGTCGACCTCGTGCTCCTCGATGTGGATCGAGGAGAGGACGTCGTCCTGCACGAGGCGCTGCGACAGGATGATCGCGTCCTCGTAGTTGTGACCCTCCCACGGCATGAACGCCACGAGCAGGTTCTTGCCCAGGGCCATCTCGCCGTTCTCGGTGGCCGGACCGTCGGCCAGGACCTGGCCCTCGATGATCCGGTCGCCCTCGTTGACGATGACCTTCTGGTTGACCGAGGTGCCCTGGTTGGAGCGGGCGAACTTGGCCAGGCGGTACGTGATGTACGTGCCGTCGTCGTTGGCGGTGGTGATGTAGTCCGCGGAGACCTCCTGGACCACACCCGCCTTCTCGGCCTTGACCACGTCGCCGGCGTCGACGGCGGAGCGGTACTCCATGCCGGTGCCGACGAGCGGTGCCTCGGACTTGATCAGCGGCACGGCCTGGCGCATCATGTTCGCGCCCATGAGGGCACGGTTGGCGTCGTCGTGCTCGAGGAACGGGATCATGGCGGTCGCGACCGACACCATCTGGCGCGGCGAGACGTCCATGTAGTCCACGTCGTCACCGGGGACGTAGTCGACCTCGCCGCCACGGCGGCGGACCAGGACGCGGTTCTCGGTGAAACGCAGGCCGTCGTCGAGCGTGGCGTTGGCCTGCGCGATGACGAACCGGTCCTCTTCGTCGGCCGTCAGGTAGTCGACCTCGTCGGTGACGACACCGTCGACGACCTTGCGGTACGGCGTCTCCACGAAGCCGAACGCGTTGACGCGGCCGTAGGAGGCGAGCGAGCCGATCAGACCGATGTTCGGGCCTTCGGGGGTCTCGATCGGGCACATGCGGCCGTAGTGCGAGGGGTGCACGTCACGGACCTCGAAGCCGGCCCGCTCACGGGAGAGACCACCCGGACCGAGAGCCGACAGACGGCGCTTGTGGGTGAGACCCGACAGCGGGTTGTTCTGGTCCATGAACTGCGACAGCTGGCTGGTGCCGAAGAACTCCTTGATGGAGGCGACGACCGGCCGGATGTTGATCAGGGTCTGCGGCGTGATCGCCTCGACGTCCTGGGTCGTCATGCGCTCGCGCACGACGCGCTCCATACGCGCCAGACCCGTACGGACCTGGTTCTGGATGAGCTCGCCGACGCTGCGCAGACGACGGTTGCCGAAGTGGTCGATGTCGTCGGTCTCGACGACGATCGACTGGCCGCTGTCGGCGACCGTCTCGGTCTCGCCCGCGTGCAGCTTCACCAGGTACTTGATCGTCGAGATGACGTCCTCGACGGTCAGGACGCCCGCGTCGAGCGGAGCCTCCGCACCCAGCTTCTTGTTGACCTTGTAGCGGCCGACCTTGGCCAGGTCGTAGCGCTTGGGGTTGAAGTACAGGTTCTCGAGGAGCGTCTGCGCGGCCTCACGCGTGGGCGGCTCGCCCGGACGCAGCTTGCGGTAGATGTCGAGCAGCGCGTCGTCCTGGCCCTGGGTGTGGTCCTTCTCCAGGGTGGCGCGCATGGACTCGTACTCGCCGAACTCCTCGAGGATCTGCTCGGTGGTCCAGCCGAGAGCCTTCAGGAGGACGGTGACGGACTGCTTGCGCTTGCGGTCGATACGCACACCGACCATGTCGCGCTTGTCGATCTCCATCTCCAGCCAGGCACCCCGGGACGGGATGATCTTGGCGGAGAAGATGTCCTTGTCGGACGTCTTGTCGATGGAGGAGTCGAAGTAGACACCCGGCGAACGGACCAGCTGCGACACCACGACACGCTCGGTGCCGTTGATGACGAAGGTGCCCTTGTTGGTCATGAGCGGGAAGTCGCCCATGAAGACCGTCTGGGACTTGATCTCGCCGGTCTCGTTGTTGGTGAACTCAGCCGTGACGAAGAGCGGGGCCGCGTACGTGAAGTCACGGTCCTTGCACTCGTCGATGCTGTTCTTCGGCGGTTCGAAACGGTGATCGCGGAAGGTCAGGGACATCGACCCGGAGAAGTCCTCGATCGGGGAGATCTCCTCGAAGATCTCCTCCAGACCGGACTTGGTGGGGACGTCCTGACCGCTCTCCAGAGCCTCCTCGACCCGACTCTGCCAAGCGGTGTTGCCGAGCAGCCAGTCGAAGCTCTCGGTCTGCAGCGCGAGCAGGTTCGGAACCTCGAGAGGCTCCTTGATCTTTGCAAAGGAGATGCGCAGCGGGGCGGTGCTGGCAGCGTTGTTCGTATTCGCGGTCGAGGCAGTGCGCGAGGCGGCCAAGAGGGGGTCCTTCCGAGGGCTCGGACTCACTACGCGCGTACCGGTCCCTCGCTCACGCATCAGGACAGGAGGTTCCGGATCCGGCCAAAAGGCCAGGTCGGAGAGTTCCGGTCATCGATGCTCGAGTGAAGGCATGCCCCTGGTGACGGGCAGGGGACAGCTAACAGGCAGCGCAAAGGGACAGTGTAGCCACTCGGCACACTGATGTCCAGTGCGGGTTTTTCGAGACCCTCGTCGTCCTCGACACCTGCTGCAAGCCCACGCCCTCAATGCACGTTGATACTGCCCTCCACGCCGTCGATCCATGCCTCGGATTCGGATCGTTGTGACGACGCGTCCTGAGAATTGCGCGCTGCGTGCGGTTCGTCAAGGCCCCCAGGCCCGAACCGGCTGCCGCGCTCGTCACTTGCCGCCTGTCACCGGGGGTTTCGCAGGCACGATGAAGATCACCATACTCGCCGGGCCCTCCGGTGCAAGGAGGCCGCCACCCGGCCCCTCGAACGCCGAAGAGCGACCACCCAGATGGATGATCGCTCTTCGGTGCGTTCGCGTTACAGCCCCAGAAGGCCGTAATCAGCGTGCAGACGAGGTCCAGGGGACCTCGAGGTGTTACTTGACCTCGACGGAGGCGCCGGCGCCCTTGAGGGACTCGGCGGCCTTCTCGGCGGCGTCCTTGGCGACCTTCTCGAGGACGGGCTTCGGGGCGCCGTCCACGAGGTCCTTGGCCTCCTTCAGACCCAGGGAGGTCAGCTCACGCACGACCTTGATGACCTGGATCTTCTTGTCGCCCGCACCGGTGAGGATGACGTCGAACTCGTCCTTCTCCTCCTCGGCCTCGACCGGGGCACCCGGGGCGCCCGGGGCGGCCACGGCGACCGCGGCGGCGGCGGTGACGTCGAACTTCTCCTCGAACGCCTTCACGAACTCGGAGAGCTGGATGAGGGTCATGCCCTCGAACTCGGCGAGCAGTTCGTCCTGGGTGAGAGCCATGATGGCTTTCCTTCCACTAAATCGGCTGGTGCCGGATGTACATGTATGGCGGGCGTACGTTCGGCCCGCTACGACCTCCGCCCCCGGCGGGGAGCCTTAAGGCGGCGGTCATTTCGCGAGCCGAGTTACTCGGCACCGCCCTGCTCGTCGACCTTGGCACGGAGCGCGTCCACGGTGCGGACGAGCTTCGAGGGAAGCGCCTGGAAGAGCTGTGCAGCCTGCGTCTGCTTGCCCTTCATGGCGCCCGCCAGCTTGGCGAGCAGAACCTCGCGGGACTCGAGGTCCGCAAGCTTCTTGATCTCGTCGGCGGACAGCGCCTTGCCGTCAAGGACACCGCCCTTGATGACGAGGTTCGGGTTGTCCTTGGCGAAGTCACGAAGACCCTTCGCCGACGTCACCGGGTCACCGGTGATGAAGGCGACCGCCGTCGGACCGTTGAACAGGTCGTCGAGCGTGTCGATCCCGGCCTCGTTGGCCGCAATCTTGGTCAGCGTGTTCTTCACCACGGCGTACTGGGCGTCTTCACCGAGCGAACGGCGCAGCGTCTTGAGCTGCGCCACGGTGAGACCCCGGTACTCGGTCAGCACAGCGGCGTTCGAGCTACGGAACTGGTCCGCGAGCTCGGCTACCGCGGCAGCCTTGTCGGGCCTTGCCATGAGCGTGGCCTCCTTCCGGGTGATGAGGACCGCTCAGAAGGGGCTGAACAAACGAAACGCCCCGGCGCAGGCGCACGGGGCGTAGCTCGACCGGGCGTACATGGCGCGAACCATGAACTCCGGGAGCATTTCCACGGTCACCTGCGCGGGTCGTCCACTGTCAGCGGATCCTTCGGCCACCGCGCCCTCTCGCGAGCACACGGCAACGACCAGCGGTCTTTGGCTTCGGCAAGAGAGTACGTGAGCGGGCCACCGTCAGGCAAATCCGCCCGTACGGGGCTCACGCCCGGCCGGGAGCCGCCCTGGAACCGCGCGCTCACGGGGTGGTCTTCTGCTGCTTCACCAGGTCCTCGAAGTCCTGGGTGTCCGCGGCCGGCGGCCGTCGTACCGAGAGCCGTACGCCGTAGTCGCGGTAGTGGGCGGTCTGGGTCATCAGGCCCGTCGACATCCGCGCCTCCTCCACCTTCTTCACCAGCAGGTCGCGGTCGTCGACCCAGATGTCCAGGGTCTCGCCGGTGACCCCGGCCGCGGTGAGCTGCTCGCGCAGCGCGCCGTCGGCGAGAGCGGCCACCTCCACCGTCCCCGTGTAGTGCCGGGTGCGCACGCCGTCCACCGTCTCCTCCCCGGCCGCGCGGACGTCCCCGGAGGCCAGCAGGAGCCTGACCGGGGGGACGGGGGCGGTGTTGCGGAGCTGGTCCTTCAGATACCTGCCCGAGTCGCCGGGCAGGGCGTCCAGGTCCGCGTAGTCGTACCTGATCCAGTGCCGGCCGCCCATCTGCCGAGCGAACCGGGTGCCGACCTGCGCGTAGTACGCGTCGGGCAGCAGCCGGGCCTCCATCGTGGTGGTGCCCAGCCTGCGCATGGTCGCGGCCAGTTCGCCGCCGGTGTACGTGATGCGCAGGGTGCCGGTGGAGTCGCCGGCCCAGTCCAGGGCGCCCTCGGTGCGGGTGGAGAGCATGGCGCCCATCACCGTGGCCGAGGTGATCCGCGCGGAGCCGGCCCGGACGGTGGCCGTCTCCACGGCGCGCAGCGCGGCCGCCGTACGGGCGTCGGGGTGGTGCGGGGCGCTGTCGGACTCCGCGGGCCCCGAGTCGCCGTCCCGGCCGGCGGTGCAGCCCGTGAGGGCGGTCAGGACGGCCGCGAGGAGCAACGGGAGGACACCGCGCCCGACGAGTCTGTCCCTCATCCGTACCCCCCTCGTCTCCCCCGTGATCTTCACGCTAACCCGGCGCCGCGGAAAGGGCACGGGTGTGCGCGGAAACAGGGACGGGCCCCGCACCTGGAAGAGGTGCGGGGCCCGTGACCGACCGGGGTGAGCGTCAGGCTCAGACCGCCGCCGGGTCCTCCTCGACGAGGAGGTTGCGGGTGCGGTTCGGGTCGACCGGGATGCCGGGGCCGATCGTGGTGCTGATCGCGGCCTTCTTGACGTAACGACCCTTGGCGGCCGACGGCTTCAGACGAAGGATCTCGTCGAGCGCGGCGCCGTAGTTCTCCACCAGCTTGGCGTCGTCGAAGGACACCTTGCCGATGATGAAGTGCAGGTTCGAGTGCTTGTCGACGCGGAACTCGATCTTGCCGCCCTTGATGTCGTTGACAGCCTTGACGACGTCCGGGGTGACGGTGCCGGTCTTGGGGTTCGGCATGAGACCACGGGGGCCGAGGACGCGGCCGAGGCGGCCGACCTTGCCCATGAGGTCAGGGGTGGCGACGACGGCGTCGAAGTCCAGACGGCCCTTCGCAACCTCGTCGATCAGTTCGTCGGAGCCGACGATGTCGGCGCCCGCAGCCTCTGCGGCCGCAGCACGGTCACCGGTCGCGAAGACCAGGACCCGGGCGGTCTTGCCGGTGCCGTGCGGCAGGTTCACGGTGCCACGGACCATCTGGTCGGCCTTGCGCGGGTCGACACCCAGGCGGAAGGCGACCTCGACGGTGCCGTCGAACTTGCTCGTGGAGGTCTCCTTGGCGAGACGGACGGCCTCGAGCGGGGCGTAGAGCTTGTCCCGGTCGATCTTGGCGTCCGCAGCGCGGAGAGACTTGCTGCGCTTGCTCACTACTGCTCCTGTGTGTTCTTGAGGAGTCGTGGTACGGGCCGAGCAGGCCCCGCCACGGTTCTACGAAGGTGCTACGGGGCTGAGGTTCAGCCTTCGACCGTGATGCCCATGGAACGGGCGGTGCCGGCGATGATCTTCGCGGCGGCGTCCAGGTCGTTGGCGTTGAGGTCGGGCATCTTGGTCGTGGCGATCTCGCGGACCTGCGCCTCGGTGATCTTGGCGACCTTGGTCTTGTGCGGCTCGCCGGAGCCCTTCTCGACACCCGCGGCCTTGAGGATCATCTTCGCGGCCGGCGGAGTCTTGGTCACGAAGGTGAAGGAACGGTCCTCGTAGACCGTGATCTCCACCGGGATGACCCAGCCACGCTGCGACTCGGTCGCGGCGTTGTAGGCCTTGCAGAACTCCATGATGTTGACGCCGTGCTGACCGAGCGCGGGGCCGACCGGCGGAGCCGGGTTCGCCGCACCGGCGTTGATCTGGAGCTTGATAAGCCCCGTGACCTTCTTCTTCTTGGGAGGCATGTGCTCTCTCCGGGTCCTAGTGAGAGTTTTCAGCCTCCGTCCGCTTAATCCGGATGGAGGCATACCGCACTACGGTAGCCGATGGCCACCCGGCACAAGAAATCGAGCTGGTCAGGCGGGTTCCACGGGGGTACGGCGCCGCACCTCGAGCACCGTCCACGACAGCCCCACGACCAGGAATATCGCACCGAACAGTCCGATGACCCCGGTCACTTCGTCGGCCCTGCCCAGCCCCTGGTCCTCCACGGCCGCCGTCGGGTCCGAGGGCAGATAGCGGACGACGACCGACCGCCCCTCCCGGTCCGTGTGGTAGTCCCTGACGGCGGTGAAGGGGGGCAGCTCCGCCTCCACCTTCCGCCCGTCGACCTCGATCCCGGCCCAGCAGCGGTGCCGCCAGCAGTTCTCCGCACCACCGTGGTGGAAGACGCCGACCGCGCGCACACCGTCCTTCTGGACGGACGTGATCCGCGCCCACTGGGTGACTCCCACCCAGCCCGCGCAGGCGAGCAGCGCGGCGCCCAGCAGCAGGAACACGCCGGCCACGAGAAAGGGCCGAGGGCGCCCGGACCGCGCGGGCTGTGCCGCACTGTCCGAGGCGCCCTCGGCCGCTATGTCACTCGTCACTACCCGGATCCCCCCGATCCCGGCCGGTGTTCTTCGAGGACGGTTCAGTTCTTCTGGATCTGGTCGAAGGAGAGCTCGACCGGCGTCTCGCGGCCGAAGATCTCCACCAGGCCCTTGACCTTCTTGGAGTCGGGGTTGATCTCGTTGATGGTCGCCTGGAGCGTGGCGAACGGACCGTCGGTGACGGTGACCGAGTCGCCGACCTCGAAGTCCAGCACCTGGACCTCGACCTTGCGCTGCGGCGCCGGCTTGCCCTCGGCCTCGGCGGCCTCGCGGGCGGCCTTCTCCTCGGCCTCCGGGGCGAGCATCTTGACGATCTCGTCCAGGGTCAGCGGGTACGGGTCGTAGGCGTTGCCCACGAAGCCGGTGACGCCGGGGGTGTTGCGGACGACGCCCCAGGACTCGTTCGTCAGGTCCATGCGCACCAGCACATAGCCGGGGAGCTTGTTCTGGCGGATGGTCTTGCGGTCGCCGTTCTTGATCTGGACGACCTCTTCCTGCGGCACCTCGGCCTGGAAGATGTAGTCCTCGACGTTCAGCGAGACGGCGCGCTGCTCCAGGTTGGTCTTCACGCGGTTCTCGTAGCCGGCGTAGGTGTGGATCACGTACCACTCGCCGGGCAGGGAGCGCAGCTCCTGGCGGAGGGCCTCGACGGGGTCGACGGGCTCGGCCTCCTCCTCGGCGGCCTCGTCCTGCGCGGCCTCCTCGGAGTCGTCCTCGTCGGACTCGTCTTCCTCGGACTCGTCCTCGTCCAGGGCGGGCAGCGCGGCCTCCTCGGCCGGCTCGTCCGTCTCGGCTTCCGCAGCCTCGAACTCGTCCTGCTCGTCCGCGCCCTCGACGATGTCGAGCTCGTCGTCCACGGACTCGTCCGGCTCGATGGCGTCGTCGTTCAGGTTGGCGTCAGGCACTGTGGCTGCTTCTTCCTGGATACATAGGGGTGGAACACGCGAAAGGGACGCCGGTAACCGCGGCGCCCTTCGCTGGTCGGCTCAGCCGAAGACGTACTTGGCTCCATGGCTGAGCCCATAGTCAATCACGGTGACCAGAGCGATCATGATCGCAACGAAGAAGATCACCACGGTGGTGTACGACGTCAGCTGGTTGCGCGTCGGCCAGACGACCTTGCGCAGCTCCGCGACGATCTGCCGGTAGAAGAGGGCGAGTCGCTTCAGCGGGCCCTTCTTGGCGCGCTTACCACCCTTGCGGGGCTTCTTCTTGGACTCGAGCGCCTCGTCCTGGGCATCAGGCATGTCGATGGAGCCCACGGCGTCCGCCATTCGTCCTCACCTGATTCCGGGTCGTGGCCGTGCCGCGCCCGGTCTGAGCCGCACGGCGGTGCATTACTGTACGTACATGCGCACACATCACTGGCGAATGGTGTGTGTAGCAGGGCCGGAGGGACTTGAACCCCCAACCGCCGGTTTTGGAGACCGGTGCTCTACCAATTGAGCTACGACCCTTTGTGTGTCCCCAACGTACCGCATCCGGACGGGTGCTCGGTGTGCACCCGATGAGCGCGGGCCGCTGAAGGCCAACGAGGTGAGAGTGTACGTGGTCCGGGGCCGGGCGTCGAACAGAAAGTGCCCGTGGGAGCGCCAAGAACGGAAGATCACCGGACGGGTGACGGAAGATCACCCAGGCCACCGCGGGATTCCGGACTGGTGTTCAAGAGTGCGCCCGGTCCTGTTCAGTCTGTGAAACCAGCGTGCCGGGGGCGTTTCCGGTCTGAAACGATGGGGTCCATGAGCGCTGCAACCCCTCCCACCGAGCGCCGGGTCTCCGCCCGCATCGGCGCGATCTCCGAGTCCGCCACCCTCGCCGTGGACGCCAAGGCCAAGGCCCTGAAGGCCGCCGGGCGTCCGGTGATCGGATTCGGCGCCGGCGAGCCCGACTTCCCGACTCCCGGCTACATCGTCGAGGCGGCCGTCGAGGCCTGCAAGAACCCGAAGTTCCACCGCTACACGCCCGCCGGCGGCCTGCCCGAGCTGAAGGCCGCCATCGCCGCGAAGACGCTGCGCGACTCCGGCTACGAGGTCGACGCCTCCCAGATCCTGGTGACCAACGGCGGCAAGCAGGCGATCTACGAGGCGTTCGCCGCGATCCTCGACCCGGGTGACGAGGTCATCGTCCCGGCGCCGTACTGGACCACCTACCCGGAGTCGATCCGCCTGGCCGGCGGTGTCCCGGTCGAGGTCGTCGCCGACGAGACGACCGGTTACCGGGTCTCGGTGGACCAGCTCGAGGCGGCCCGCACCGAGAACACCAAGGTGCTGCTCTTCGTCTCCCCCTCCAACCCGACCGGCGCGGTCTACACCCGCGAGCAGATCGAGGAGATCGGCCGCTGGGCCGCCGAGAAGGGCCTGTGGGTCCTGACCGACGAGATCTACGAGCACCTCGTCTACGGCGACGCGGAGTTCCACTCCCTGCCGGTGGTCGTGCCCGAGCTGGCCGACAAGTGCATCGTGGTCAACGGTGTCGCCAAGACGTACGCCATGACCGGCTGGCGCGTGGGCTGGGTCATCGGCCCGAAGGACGTCGTCAAGGCGGCCACGAACCTCCAGTCGCACGCCACGTCGAACGTCTCCAACGTGGCCCAGGTGGCCGCCCTGGCCGCCGTCTCCGGCGACCTGTCGGCCGTCGCCGAGATGCGCGAGGCCTTCGACCGGCGCCGCAAGACGATCGTGCGGATGCTGAACGAGATCGACGGCGTGCTCTGCCCCGAGCCCGAGGGCGCGTTCTACGCCTACCCGTCGGTGAAGGGCCTGCTGGGCAAGGAGATCCGCGGCAAGCGCCCGCAGGACAGCGTGGAACTGGCCGCGCTGATCCTGGAGGAGGCCGAGGTCGCGGTCGTCCCGGGCGAGGCCTTCGGCACACCGGGCTACCTGCGGCTGTCGTACGCGCTCGGTGACGAGGACCTCGTCGAGGGCGTCAGCCGGATCCAGAAGCTGCTGGCCGAGGCGCGGGACTGAGGTCCCGCCCACCCAGGCCGCAAGGGGCACCCGGGACATCGGTCCCGGGTGCCCTTTCCTTCGTGCTCCTTTGTACGGGCAGGACCACGATCGGGGAAACCGCTACCGGGACGGCGGGAACGTACGGCAGGATCTTTGGATGGAGAGCTCTTCAGGGGGGCACCCCCCGAACCCCCCGCATGTACGTGATGTCTCCGAGCTGCCCAAGGCCCATCTGCATCTGCACTTCACCGGGTCGATGCGACCCGGCACGGTGCTGGAGCTCGCCGACAAGTACGGGGTGCGGCTGCCCGAGGCGCTGACCGAGGCGCTGACGAGCGGGGAGCCGCCGAGACTGCGGGCGACCGACGAGCGGGGCTGGTTCCGCTTCCAGCGCCTGTACGACGCGGCCCGCTCGTGCCTGCGGCAGCCGGAGGACATCCAGCGACTGGTCCGGGAGGCGGCCGAGGAGGATGTGCGGGACGGCTCGGGCTGGCTGGAGATCCAGGTCGACCCGACCTCGTACGCACCGCGCCTGGGCGGGCTGATCCCGGCGCTGGAGATCATCCTGGACGCGGTGGACACCGCGTCGCGGGAGACCGGGCTCGGTATGCGGGTCCTGGTGGCCGCGAACCGTATGAAGCACCCGCTGGACGCTCGCACGCTGGCCCGTCTGGCGGTGCGCTACGCGGACCGGGGGATCGTCGGATTCGGGCTGTCGAACGACGAACGCCGGGGCATGGCACGGGACTTCGACCGGGCGTTCGCCATCGCCCGCGAGGGCGGACTGCTGGCGGCGCCGCACGGCGGCGAGCTGACCGGCCCGGCCTCGGTACGCGACTGTCTGGACGACCTGGACGCCACCCGGATCGGGCACGGGGTGCGCGCGGCGGAGGACCCGCGGCTGCTGAAGCGGCTCGCCGACCGCGAGGTGACCTGCGAGGTGTGCCCGGCCTCGAACGTGGCACTCGGCGTCTACGAGAAGCCGGAGGACGTCCCGCTGCGCACCCTGTTCGAGGCGGGCGTCCCGATGGCGCTGGGCGCCGACGACCCGCTGCTGTTCGGCTCCCGGCTGGCCGCCCAGTACGACATCGCCCGCCGCCACCACGCCTTCACGGACGCGGAGCTCGCGGAACTGGCCCGGCAGTCCGTACGGGGTTCGGCGGCGCCGCAGGACGTGAAGGCGAGGCTGCTGTCGGGGGTCGACGACTGGCTGACCGCCGAAGGCCCTCCCGAGACCCCTGGGACCCCTGAGACTTCTGGAGCTCACCGAAGGTCATGAACCTCACCGTTCTCGGTGCCACCGGAGGCATCGGTCAGGAGATCGTCCGCCAGGCGCTGGCGGCGGGGCACCGGGTCACGGCCGTGGTCCGGGATCCCGCCCGGCTGACGGTCACCGGCGCCGGCCTGGAGGTGGTCCGCACGGACCTGTCCGCCCCGGAGACGCTGCGGCCCGCGGTGGCCGGCCGGGACGCGGTCCTGTCCGGGCTCGGGGCCCGCAGCCGCAGGGACGCCGGGGTCGCGACCCGGCTGACCCGGACCGTGCTGGAGGCCATGGAGGCGGAGACGGTCCGGCGGCTGCTCGTGGTGAGCGCGGGGCCGGTCGGGCCCGAGCCCGAGGACGAGGGCTTCGTCGACCGGATCGTGCGCGGCCTGGTCTCGGCGGCCCTCAAGGACGTCTACGCCGATCTGCGCGCCATGGAGGCCGAGCTGGCCCGCAGCGCCACGGACTGGACGGTCGTACGACCGCCCCGGCTCCAGGACAAGCCGCTCACCGGGACGTACCGCACGGTGATCGGCGGTTTCCCACCCGGGGGCCGCTTCATCGCCCGCGCGGACGTGGCCCACGCGATGCTCACGATGACCGGGGACCCGGCGACGGTGGGACAAGGGGTGGGCGTGGCGTACTAGAGACAGGGTCGGCCCCCTGTCGGGGCCGAAGGGGGCCCGGGCGGTCGGCTACAGGCCGGTTCCCACCATCACCGGCTCGTTGACCAGTGTGATCCCGAACACCTCGCGAACCCCCCCGATCACCTCGCGGGCGAGCGCCAGCAGGTCCTCGGCGGTGGCCGTGCCGCGGTTGGTGAGGGCGAGCGTGTGCTTGGTGGAGATGCGGGCGGGCCCGGTGCCGTAGCCCTTGGTGAAACCGGCCTTGTCGATCAGCCAGGCCGCGGAGGTCTTGGTGTGCCCCTCCCCCGCCGGGTAGGCGGGCGCCTCCACGTCCTCGCCCAGGTGCTCGCGCACCCGCGCCCGGAACACGGCGAAGTCGGCGTCGGTGAGGATCGGGTTGGTGAAGAAGGACCCGGCGGACCAGGTGTCATGGTCCTCGGGGTCCAGGACCATGCCCTTGCCCGCGCGCAGCTTCAGCACGGTCTCGCGGGCGCGGGCCAGCGGTACGCGGTCGCCGGGCGCCACGCCCAGCGCCCGGGCGGTCTCGGCGTAGCGCAGGGGCGCGGAGAGGCCGTCCGCGTCCTCCAGCTCGAAACGGACGCGCAGTACGACATACCGCTCCGGGTCGGCCTTGAAGCGGCTGTGCCGGTACGAGAAGACGCAGTCGGCGTTCGTGAGGGCGACCGTCTCGCCGGCCCGGCGGTCGTAGGCGATGACCTCGGTGATCGTCGAGGAGACCTCCTGCCCGTACGCCCCCACGTTCTGGATCGGGGTCGCGCCCGCCGATCCGGGGATGCCGGCGAGGCACTCGATACCGGCGAGCCCGGCTTCCACCGCGCGGGCGACGGCGTCGGTCCAGATCTCGCCGGCGGCCAGCTCCAGCGTCGTCCCGCGCAGCTCGAACCCACGGGTGGCGATGCGCAGCGCGGTCCCGGCGAAGCCCTTGTCGCCGATGACGAGGTTCGACCCGCCGCCGATGACCAGCAGCGGCGTGCCGCCGTCGTCGGCCTCGCGGACGGCCGCGATCACCTCGGCGTCGGTCGTCGCGGTGACCAGCCGGGTCGCGGGACCGCCCAGCCGGAAGGTGGTCAGCGGGGCGAGGGGGGCGTCGTGGAGTTCCTGCACGCGCCCAAGACTACGAGACGGCACCGACGGCCCGGCCCACCCGCCACCGGTGCCGCCTCTGCCGCCGGTGGCACGGCGTACGCGTGCGTACCCCTCGCGCCCGGCACGCGCGCGTACCGCCTGTTCCCCGCGCCCGCACCCACGCGTACGGCCCCGTCGCCGTGGACGGGGCCGTACGCGGTCGTCGTACACGCGCGTGCCTGTTCTCAGTGCGCGGTGGGCTCCAGAGCCTCGACGGGACGCGCCGCCGTGCCGTCCGCCGTGCCGTCGGCCGCACCCGCCGCCGGAGCCGCGGCCCGGTCCGTCGCCGGAGCGGTCCGCCGTCCGGCCGGGATCAGCAGCGCCGCGATGCCCGCCAGGACCACCGCACCGGAGCCGGTGACCAGGGCGGGCCGCAGGCCGTCGACGAAGGCCTCGGCGGACTCGTAGCCGCCCCGGGCCGAGAAGATCGAGGCCATGACGGCGATGCCGAGCGCACCGCCCACCTCGCGCAGGGCGTTGTTGGCGCCGGAGGCGATGCCCTGCTCCTTGGGCCGGACGCTGGACATCACCAGGTTGGCGGCCGGGGCGAAGTAGAGGGCCATCCCGATGCCGCTCAGGATCAGGCCGGGCAGCTGGACGGCGTAGGAGGCGTCGGCGGTGACCACGGAGGCCAGGTAGCCGAGGCCTGCGGCCTGGAAGAAGAGGCCGGTGGCGACGACCGGACGGCCGCCGACGCGGTCGGAGAGGATCCCGGCGATCGGCGCGACGAGCATGGGCATGCCGGTCCACGGCAGCATCCTCAGGCCGGCCTCGGTGGGCGAGTAGCCCAGCACGCCCTGCATGTACTGGCTGAGCAGGAAGATCGAACCGAACATCCCGAGGAACATCAGCATGCTCGCGGCGTTGATCCCGGCGAAGGCGCGGGAGCGGAACAGCCGCATCGGGAGCATCGGGTTCGCGGCGCGGCTGCCGTGCAGCACGAACCCGGCCAGCAGCGCACCGCCCGCGGACAGTCCGGTCAGGACGAGGGAGCTGGTCCAGCCGTCGGAGGGCCCGCGGACCAGGCCGTAGACGATGCCGAAGAGGCCGCCGCTGGCGAGCAGGGTGCCGGGGAAGTCGAGCGGGGCGCCGGCGCCGTAGGACTCGGCGAGGCGCAGGCGGGCGAGCGGGAGCAGGGCCAGACCCAGCGGGACGTTCAGCCAGAAGATCCAGTGCCAGGAGATGTGTTCGGTGAGGCTGCCGCCGATGAGCGGCCCGGAGGCGACGGCGAGCCCGTTGACGGCACCCCAGATGCCGTACGCCATCCCGCGCTTGGCGGCGGGCACGGCCGCCGTCAGCAGGGTCAGCGTCAGCGGCATCATGATCGCCGCGCCGACGCCCTGCACGGCGCGGGCGGCGATGAGGGAGCCGATGCCGGGCGACATGGCCGCTGCGGCGGACGCGGCGGTGAAGACGGCGAGCCCGGCCAGAAACATCCGGCGCCGCCCGAAGCGGTCGCCGAGCGCCGCGCCGAACATCAGCAGGACGGCGAAGGTGAGCGTGTAGGCGCTCACGGTCCATTCCAGGTCGCCCAGCGCGCCCCCGAGGTCCTCCCGGATGGAGGGCAGGGCGGTCGTGACGACGAGGTTGTCGAGGGCCGCCATGAATCCGGCGACGCTGGTGATGACGAGGGCCCACACGGTTCCCCCACGACGTGCGCCGTGCGCCGTCTGCTGTTCCGCGGTCTGCTGTGACATCGCTCCCCCAGAGCGTCTTTTTCGTTCCCGACAGTCGAGGCGTGCTGGAAGTTAGTTATTGATGACTAACTTTCCTGCCCATGGGAAAGCCCCCGCGCTCGGCCTTCCCTTCCACCCGCCGCTTTCCCACCCGCGCTTCCCCATCCGTCACTTCTCCAGCCGGCCCTTGAGGCGGGCCTCCGGATAGAGCCCTTCCCACACCCGGTGCTCGGGCGGAAACCCCATGGCCACCAGGCAGTTGATGAGCATGCCGTACGCCATGAAGGTGGTCGTCTCCCCGACCTCCGCACCGAGCGACAGGTGCACCGTGTCCCACAGGAGCATCCAGCCGGCCCGTACGGACTCGCCGAACTCGTGATCGCCGGCCTGTTCCGCGGCGGCCACCGTGACGAACATCTGCATCTGCATCTGCAGCTGCTCGGGCCGCTCGGCGATGAGCGCCGTATAGGCGTTCGCCATGGCCCGCAGGGCCTCCTCGCCCTCCAGTCCCTCGGCCGCCTCCGCGAAGGTGCGGGTCACGTCCGCCGTGCAGCGCTCCACGGCGGCGAGGAAGATCGCCTTCTTGCCCGGGAAGAGCCGGAAGAGATACGGCTGCGAGACGCCGACGCGCTTGGCGATCGCCTCGGTCGACGTGCCGTAGTAGCCGCCCGTCGCGAACTCGGCCGTCGCCGCGCGGATGACGCTCTCGCGCCGCTCTTCTGCACTCATCCTGACCACGAAACGAAGTTAGTACTCAATCACTAACTTGGTCAAGGGGTCGTCGACGGGACCCGTACGTCAAGTCGCCGCCCCCATGCGTGAGGGGCGCCTCGCCGTCGAGTGCGCCCCTCACCGCATGTACGCCGTCCACCGGGCGCCTGCCGCGCCCCTCGGGCATCAACCGTCCACCGGACGGCTGCCGTCCGCCGGACGCCCGTCGCCGTCAGGCCAGCCGCACGACCGCCCGGGACATGCCCAGCACCTTCTGTCCGGCGCACATGGCCGTCAGATCCACGCGCACGGTGTCGTCGTCGAGCTTGGCCGCGACCTTGGCGCTGACCTCCACGGTGGCGCCCTCGTCGTCGTTCGGGACGACCACGGGCTTGGTGAACCGGACGCCGTACTCGACGACCGCGCCCGGGTCGCCGGTCCAGTCGGTGACCACCCGGATCGCCTCGGCCATGGTGAACATGCCGTGCGCGATCACGTCCGGGAGGCCGACCTCCTTGGCGAACTTCTCGTTCCAGTGGATCGGGTTGAAGTCGCCGGAGGCCCCCGCGTACCGGACCAGGTCGGCGCGGGTCACCGGGAAGGTCTGCGCGGGCAGCTCGGTGCCGACCTCGACGTCGTCGTAAGCGATCTTCGCCGTCATCGGTTCCTCACGCCTCCTCGGCCGCACGGGCCACCAGCTTGGTCCAGGCGGTCACGACGTGCTCGCCCGCCTCGTCGTGGACCTCGCCACGGATGTCCAGGATGTCGTTGCCGGCCATGGACTTGATCGCCTCGATGGTGGAGGTGACGCTCAGCCGGTCGCCGGCCCGCACCGGGCGGGTGTAGGCGAACTTCTGGTCGCCGTGCACCACCCGGCTGTAGTCCAGCCCGAGCTGCGGGTCCTCGACGACCTGGCCCGCGGCCTTGAAACTGATCGCGAAGACGAAGGTCGGCGGGGCGATCACATCGGGATGACCGAGCGCCTTGGCGGCCTCCGGGTCCGTGTACGCCGGATTGGTGTCACCCACCGCCTCCGCGAACTCCCGGATCTTCTCCCGCCCCACCTCGTAGGGCTCGGTGGGCGGATAGGTCCGCCCCACGAAGGACTGATCGAGCGCCATGGCCCGGCACCTCCTGCTGCTGTGCTGTCGACTGCTGTGATCGGCGGTGGCCCGAGGGTCCGCCGAAACGACACGAGGCCGCCCCCTGACTGCGGGGGCGGCCTCGTGTACGAGCCTGATTTATCGCGTTTCGCGGTGCGCGGTGTGCGCGTTGCAACGCGGGCAGTGCTTCTTCATCTCCAGTCGGTCCGGGTTGTTACGCCGGTTCTTCTTGGTGATGTAGTTCCGCTCCTTGCACTCCACGCAGGCCAGCGTGATCTTCGGGCGGACGTCGGTGGCAGCCACGTGAGTGCTCCTTGACGAACGGATAGGACTGATTTAACGCAAGAAAGAGTAGCCGATCGAAGGACCGACCCCACAATCGGCTACTGTCAGTAGCGGTGACCGGACTTGAACCGGTGACACAGCGATTATGAGCCGCTTGCTCTACCGACTGAGCTACACCGCTTTGATGCGATCGGACCCCGTCTTGCGACGGGGACCTCTCCCACCAGAGCCCCAATACGGAATCGAACCGTAGACCTTCTCCTTACCATGGAGACGCTCTGCCGACTGAGCTATTGGGGCGAGCGATGAAGACATTACACGGTCCGCCGCCGTTCACCCAAATCCGTTCCGCGCCGGGCCCCGGGGCCCGGGCGGAGCCCCGCGCCAGGGCGGTTGCACGGCGGGCGCGAGGCGGGTGCGGGAGGGGTTCGGGACGGGGCCGGAGGGGATTCGGGGCGGATTCGACGATTCCGCTCACGGGTCCCATGCGCCCCTCCCGATTCGCTTCCACCCCGCTCACGTCGGCTTTCTGTAAGCAGGATCACAGCGGGACGGGGTCAGGGCCACACCGGTACGACTATTGCGCTCCTCCCCGACGCGGGCAGACGGCCGCCCTAGGCTCGACTCACTCTGCGTGATCTTGCGCCCAGTCGTCCGTGCGCGGCCCCGAGCCGGCCCCGATCCCCGAGTCCTTGGAGCGCGATGCCCGACAGCCAGCCGCCGCAGCCCCACTCGTCGTCCTCCTCCTTGCCGTCCGGGTCCTCGGGACAGCCGGGCTGTCCGGGACATCCGGACCAGGTCGACCCGGCTCCCCTGCTGTTGTGCGGGGCGCGGCTCACGGACGGCCGGGTCGTGGACGTACGGCTGGGCGGCGGACGCATCGAGGCGGTCGGCACCGCCGGGAGCCTGGCGGCGGAGGCGGCCCGCGGATGCGCCGCCCGGGTGGACCTCGACGGCTATCTGCTCCTGCCGGCCCCGGCCGAACCGCACGCCCACGCCGACACCGCGCTCTCGGCCGACGAGGGCGGACCGGTCTCGCACGATCCCCGGGACGTCCAGCGCCGGGCGACGGAGGCCGCGCTGCTGCAACTGGGGTACGGCGCCACCGCGCTGCGGGCGCACGTGCGCGTGGGCGACGTCCAGGGGCTGAGCGCGCTGGCCGCCGTCCTCCGGGCCCGGCGCTCGCTGCGCGGGCTCACCGCCCTGACGACGGTGGCGGTGCCACGGCTGCTGACCGGGGTGGCCGGGGCCGACGGCCTGGCCGTACTGCGGGACGCGATGAAGATGGGCGCCTCCGTGGTGGGCGGCTGCCCGGACCTGGACGTGGATCCGACCGGCTATGTCGAAGCCGTGCTGGAGGTCGCCTCGGAGCACGGCTGCCCGGTCGACCTGCACACCGACGCGGCCGACCCGGCCCGCCTCGCCCGGCTCGCGGCGATGGCGGGCGGGCTGCGGCCCGGGGTGAGCCTCGGCCCCTGCGGCGGCCTCGGCCGGCTGCCCGTCGAGGCGGTCTCGCGCGTCGCGGACCAGCTGGCGGCGGCCGGGGTGACGGTGGTGTGCCTGCCGCAGGGCGGCTGCGGAGGCGTCGACCGGCGGGGTACCGCTCCGGTACGGCTGCTGCGCGCGGCCGGTGTGCGCGTCGCCGCCGGGAGCGGCGCGCTGCGGGACGTCTCGAACCCCGTGGGCCGCGGCGACCCCCTGGAGGCGGCCTACCTGCTGGCCTCCCGGCACGGGCTGCACCCCGAGGACGCGTACGACACCGTGAGCGCGTCCGCGCGAGCCGCCCTGGGTCTGCCCGAGGTCCGGGTGGAGGCGGGCTTCCCGGCCGATCTCCTGGCCGTGCGCGGCAACCGGCTGACGGAGGCGCTGTCGCCTGCGTACAGCCGGATCGTGGTGCACCAGGGGCGGGTGGTGACCCGGACGAGCGCGGTACGGGAGTACTTCAACCCGGCCGCGGCGGTGGAGCCGGGCCTGCCGCGGCAGGGGCGCGGCGGGGTGTCCTGAGGGAGCGCGGCCGTCGGCATGGACGCCGGTCGCCGGCGCCGCCACCAGGTGCGGGCGACACGGGCGAAGCCGTGCGGCGGACCCGCCTGTCCGGGCGTACGGTCGGAGACATGCGCATTGTCATCGCTGGTGGTCATGGTCAGATCGCGCTGCGGCTGGAGCGGCTGTTGTCCGCGCGCGGGGAAGAGGTCGCGGGAATCATCCGTAAGGGCGAACAGGGCGACGATCTGCGGGAGGTCGGTGCCGAACCGGTCCTGCTCGACCTGGAGTCGGCCTCGGTCGAGGAGGTCGCGGCACACCTCCAGGGCGCGGACGCCGCGGTGTTCGCGGCGGGTGCGGGTCCGGGCAGCGGAGCGGGCCGCAAGGACACGGTGGACAAGGCCGCGGCGGTGCTGTTCGCGGACGCGGCGGTCCGGGCGAAGGTGCGGCGCTTCGTGGTCGTCTCCTCGATGGGAGCGGACCCGGCCCACCAGGGGGACGACGTCTTCGACGTCTATCTGCGGGCCAAGGGCGCGGCCGACGCGCACGTGCGGAACCTGGAGGCGCTGGACTGGACGATCCTGCGCCCCGGTTCCCTGACGGACGACGCCGGCACCGGCCTGGTCCGCCTGGAGGCGCACACCGGGCGCGGTTCCGTGACACGGGACGACGTGGCCGCCGTACTGGCGGAGTTGGTGGACACCCCGGCGACGGCGGGTCTGGTCCTGGAGCTGATCGGCGGGTCGACACCGGTGTCGGTCGCGGTGAAGTCGATCGCGGGGAACTGACCGCACCGGTGACACCGCTCCGGTCCCCCGAACGGCCGTACGGCACGGACGTGTTCCAGGACCGGGGCGCCCGCGTTCTAGAACAGCGGCATCTGGCCGGGGAACTCCGGCACGGCGTAACCGTCCAGGGTGGGCTGGGCCGCGCCCAGCGAGGCGGCCCGGCGCGAGCCGGGACATGAGGTGAGCGCGCCGTTCTCCCGTGCCCCGGGCGGGTCGTGCCGGGCGTACCGGCCCGCGACCACGGCGATCTCGCGACGGCACTCGGGGCAGCTTCTGCGGCGGGAGGACATGGAATCAGTGTGCCCTGCAACGGTCCTGACGGCACAACCGCTCCGCGATACGGCCGTACCGGCGGAGCTCGTGCGGGTCGCGGGCGCCGACGCGCGGAAACCCGCTCGCGTACCTAGGCTCCGTGCACGTGGCAGACACCTTCGAGGAACTCGTGGAGAAACAGCGCGCCGCGAACGAGGCGCATCTGAGGGTCCTGCAGCTGCGGGACACCTACGGCGCCCCCACGACCGCGTCGTGGACGCAGCAGCAGACCGACACGTACGAGACCGCCTGGCGGGCCTGGCGGGACCTGGCACGGGACGTACAGGCCTCCGTGACCGACTACGCGAAGGACGAGGGCAGGTCGCGCCACGACGTCGAGGCGGACGTGAAGCAGGCGGCGGGCCCGGAGCCCGAGGAAACCCTGGAGGAGCGTGGAAAGTCCGGCTGAACGGACGACCGACACCGGGCCGAGGACCGCCCGACCGCGCCGATCGGACACGCACCACCCCCCGGCCCGCCTGGCCAAGGGCCCGTGACCTGTCGTTACGCAGGTCGCGGGTCCTTCGTTCCCGGGTGGCGGCACCAGGATTCGAACCGGGGAAGGCGAAGCCGGCGGATTCACGGGCCCTTGGCCGCGTTGGACGCCCCGAGCGCGGCGAGCGTGAAGGCGTCCCGCAACTCTCCCGCACGGATCGCCTGTGCGATCTCGTCCGGACCCCACCAGCGCGCGTCGGCGATCTCGCCGTCGCCGGCCGGGTCGGGGCGCGGTGGGGCGTCGTCCTGGACCGAGACCTCGACGACGGCGACCTCGCTCTCCAGCATGCCGGAGTCGACGTCCAGGTACGCCACCACAGCCGCCGCGGTGCCGACCAGTCCCGTCTCCTCGGCCAGTTCGCGCAGCGCGTCCGGGACCGGATCGGCCTCGCCGAAGCCGCGCGGGAGTTCCCAGGCCCACCGGCCGATCGTCGGTCGCCACTGGCGAACCAGCAGGATGTCGTCACCTCGTCGGGCCAGTACCAGGACTCCGGTGCGGCCTCCGCCGAGGCGGATCCGGTGCCGGACGGTCTCGGCGCCGGACGGCAGGCGGTAGGTGTCGAGGTGGACCTCGCACCATCGCCCGCCGTCAGCATCCGTGTAGGCCTTGTGGGTACGCGTGCGTGGCGCCTCAGCTTCCATCGGACCCTCCCCCTGTCGCTCCGGGGAGCTCTATCACGTCGTACCGCCCCCGGAAGTCGGTCAGGCGGGTCACGCCCGCCGATACGGCCGCGACGACGACCGGTGCGAGCGCTCCACCCGCGCCGGCGGCGAACGCCTCGGGCATCCCCTGGCCGAGCAGGCTGGTCGCCAGGCTCATTCCGCCGCCCGCGACCGTCTGAGTGGTGACTCCCCTCGCGGACTGTACGAACCGCTGGAGACGGGTCACCGGCACCTCGTGCCCGCCGGCCGGTGGCTCCTTCGTACGCTCCGCGAGCAGATCGCCCACCTCCTGCAGTGCGGCGAGGTCACGCCGGTGCCACCAGTCGGTCAGGGCGTCGGCCGCGTCATCCGTGTAACGCTGCCACTGCGCGCCGCTCATCAGGCCGAGCCGTAACTCGAACCGGGTCGGATAGACCACGACCGGGGTCTGCTCCACCAGCGCCGCCGCCTCCCGGCGCCGGATGCCGCGTCGCGGCGAGGTCAGCCCGAGCAGGCAGCCTTCGCCCGCCGCGATGGCCCGGTAGTACGTCTCGTCGAAGGACTCGCGCAGCGTCCGTGCGTCCGCCTGCGCCGCGGGGTCACCGGAGCGCAGCAGGGAATCGAGGCGCTCGTACAGACGGCTGCGGCTGGGCAGGCCGTTCACGTCGAACTCCCCGCCGGTCCAGGCGGCGAGCACCGACCGGCCCTCGTCGCTCGCCGTGTCCTCCGGGCGCGGCGGGGGGCGCAGCGCGTACGCGGTCGCGTAATCGGCCGGCGTCAAGGGGCTGACCTCCAACAGCCCGCGCTCGGCGGCCTCCAGCCAGTCACGCCACCGGGCGACCGTGCGCCGCCGCAGCGGAGCGTCGAGGACACCGGTCGCCGCCAGCAACCGGTCCGCCATGCCGACAGGCCCCTCCGTGGCGAGGGCCGAGACCGCGGCCTCGCCGTCCGCGCGGACGGCGAGCTCCCGCTGGAGTCGCAGGCACTGTTCGTCGGTGACCGGGAGGGAGGAGAAGAGGAAACCGGTCGAGAGCATCGCGATCAGTTGTCCGGCCAGGTCGGCGTTCCGGGAGTTCACCCGGATCGGCAGTACCGCACCACCGCCGATCGCCCGGATGGCCAACTCGTCGAGCAGTGCGGCGGGCCGGAGCGCCGCGAAGGCGGCGCCGTCGAGCAGTTGGGGATAGGTCAGGAAAAGAGAGCCGCCCTGGACGACTTCCCAACGCAGCCGCCCGAGCAGTTCCGCCCGCTCCAGCGAGGTCGGTCGCTCCACCGGGGCGCTGCCCCCGGGCGCTCGGGCGCTCAGCCTGGCCCGCTGCCGCACGCTGTCCCACCCCGTGCTGAGGACCGCGGTCATGTGTCAGCCCTTTCTACGGCGTCCATGCAGGAGCCAGTTCAGCAGGTGCCGCATCGAACAGGACCGAATACCGCATGAAACAAGGCCGATTGGGAACCCACGCGCCCGCCCCTCCATCCTCCTGGTCCCGAGTCCCCGAAGCCGCACCGATCCACGGCCAGGCGGCCGGGACCCCGTCACAAGGATGTGAGATGCCCAGGCTGAAGCAGAGCCGTACGGCGGCCGGATGCCTGGCGGCAGCAGTGCTGCTGACGTCTGGATGCGCTGTCCTCGACAGCAGCGCTGCTGATGCCGGAGGGCCGGGCGCGTCCTACGAGCAGGCGTACGCCGACCACGAGCCGTTGCACGTGGTCGGCTACCCCTCCACCGGCTCTCTGCTGGTGGTGCAGAAGCTCGTGTGGGACATCGCCGACGGCAAAACGGATGACCTTCGCAAGCTGGCGACCAGCGACAGTGACGAGACGGACGCCCGGAAGACCGCCGAGAACTGGATCAAGGGCTTCGGTGCCGGCGCCCGTCGCAACGTGACTGGCGATTTCTATGACGACGGCTCAGAGCGACAGGTCGTGGTCCTGTACTTCCATGACACCCGCCAGGTCAAAGAGTTCACCGTTCGGCTCGATGGCGACGCGGGCAACGAGAACTGGAGGGTTCTGATGAAGTCGACCGATTTCAAGGACGCGACCCGTACTCCCGGCTGGGTGCCGAAAGAGCCGGGAGGAACCGGCTCCAGAATGAAGAACAGCAACTGATCGCATGAGCACCCCGGGCCCCCGCCCTCCGGAACGAGCCGGAGGGCGGGGGCCCGTCGACTCCCACGCCACGGCGCCCCCGCACCCCCTGGTCCGCAACAGCGCCGATCCTTCGACCGGGCGCTGACCTGCTGTTTGTCTCACAGGGGTGATCCAATCCCGGTCCACACGCAGCGATCCAAGACAAAACGGCGACCACCCGCTACGGCAGGACCGCCACCATCTACCTCGCCGGACTCCACCTCGCCGCCGTTTTCATCTGGTCCGCGAAGTGATCCGAGGGAAACGTCCTGGTGCCACTGGCCGGTGGATCGAACCCGAGTGATCATGCTCACCGCTGGGGGACACCTGGGGGACACGCACTGATCGACGGTGGGAAACGGGCGGTACGAGGTGAGACACGTCCACGCCGAATCGAACAAGGTGGGAAAACGAGAAACCCCCTCCGATCAGGTACTGGACCTGATCAGAGGGGGTTTCCCTCCGGGTGGCGGCGCCAGGATTCGAACCTGGGAAGGCGAAGCCGGCAGATTTACAGTCTGCTCCCTTTGGCCGCTCGGGCACACCGCCGGGGTTGCTGCCCTTCGCACCGCTTGTCGGCGGTGTTCCCTGGCAACGACGTAAACAATACCCGATGAGGAGGGGTGCTTCGCCACCCGATTGATCGCCACTCGCGAGGGGCGGGGTGGCTAGGCTTGTGCGGATGCGGCCCCGATCCCCGGCGGGCTCGGCGGCAGCCCCGTGTACGGCGGCACACAGCCGGTACGGACCCGATTCGCCCTCAGATACAAGGAGCCACAGGACATGGCCGACTCCAGTTTCGACATCGTCTCGAAGGTCGAGCGGCAGGAGGTCGACAACGCCCTCAACCAGACCGCCAAGGAGATCTCGCAGCGCTACGACTTCAAGGGCGTGGGTGCCTCGATCTCGTGGTCCGGCGAGAAGATCCTGATGGAGGCGAACTCCGAGGACCGGGTGAAGGCCGTCCTCGACGTCTTCGAGACCAAGCTGGTCAAGCGGGGCATCTCGCTCAAGGCGCTGGACGCGGGCGAGCCGCAGCTCTCCGGCAAGGAGTACAAGATCTTCGCCTCCATCGAGGAGGGCATCTCCCAGGAGAACGCCAAGAAGGTGGCGAAGATCATCCGCGACGAGGGCCCGAAGGGTGTGAAGGCCCAGGTGCAGGGCGACGAACTGCGCGTCAGCTCCAAGAGCCGTGACGACCTTCAGGCCATCATCGCCCTGCTGAAGGGCAAGGACTTCGACTTCGCGCTTCAGTTCGTGAACTACCGGTAGTTCCGGCGCGTCGGGCGCGTCGGCGCCGGGCGGACGCGAGGGAGGGGTGGGCGCCGTCGGTGCCCACCCCTCCCTCGCGTGTGTCGGGATCAGTCGCGTGAGTTGCCGAACAGCAGGCGGTAGACGATGAGGAGCACGAGCGCTCCGCCGATCGCCGCCGCCCAGGTGGCGCCGTCGTAGAAGTCCTTGGCGATCGGGTGGTCCAGCCAGCGCGCCGATATCCAGCCGCCGAGGAACGCGCCCACGATGCCGATCACGGTCGTGCCGATGAAGCCGCCCGGGTCACGGCCCGGCAGCAGGAACTTGGCGATGGCTCCGGCCAACAGACCCAGGATGATCCAGCTGATGATGCTCATGCCGTGAACCTGCCCCTCCAGGTTGTGCTTGCACTGTCCCGGCGCTGTGACTTTCTTCCGGCCGGGCCGTGTTCCGCCGTTCTCGCCACGCCCGTTCATGGCGTGTCGGCCAGGAAGACGTCACCGCGCCTCCCGGCGGTTGCGGCGGTCAGTAGGGTGCCGCCCATGACACAGTCCGGCTCTGAACTGCGGCGGACGCTGGGCGTGGGCGACGCCGTCGTCATCGGTCTCGGCTCGATGATCGGCGCCGGCGTCTTCGCGGCCCTGGGGCCGGCGGCGCGCGCCGCCGGCTCCGGGCTGCTGCTCGGGCTCGCCCTGGCCGCGGTGGTCGCGTACTGCAACGCCACCTCGTCCGCCCGGCTCGCGGCCCGGTATCCCGCCTCGGGCGGCACGTACGTGTACGGACGCGAGCGGCTCGGGGCGTTCTGGGGGTATCTCGCGGGCTGGTCGTTCGTGGTCGGCAAGACCGCCTCGTGCGCGGCGATGGCGCTGACGGTGGGCACGTACCTCTGGCCGGGGCAGGCACACGCGGTGGCGGTGGCGGCCGTGGTGGCGTTGACCGCGGTGAACTACGGCGGCGTCCAGAAGTCGGCGTGGCTGACGCGGTCGATCGTGGCGGTGGTGCTGGCCGTGCTCGCCGCCGTGGTGGTCGTGTGCCTGGGGTCCGGGGCGTCCGGTGCCGGACGGCTGGGCGCGGGCGCCTCCGGGGGCGTGGGCGGGGTGCTCCAGGCCGCCGGGCTGCTGTTCTTCGCGTTCGCCGGGTACGCGCGCATCGCGACCCTCGGCGAGGAGGTACGGGATCCCGCGCGCACCATTCCGCGGGCGGTCCCGCTGGCCCTCGGCATCACGCTGGTGGTGTACGCGTGCGTGGCGGTGGCCGCCCTGTCCGTGCTGGGACCGGACGGGCTCGCGCGCGCCACGGCACCGCTGGCGGACGCGGTACGGGCGGCCGGGGTGCCGGCGCTGGTGCCGGTGGTCCGGGCCGGGGCGGCGCTGGCCGCTCTGGGGTCGCTCCTCGCGCTGATCCTCGGCGTCTCGCGGACCACGCTGGCCATGGCCCGGGACCGGCATCTGCCGGGCGCGCTGGCCGCCGTGCATCCGCGGTTCCAGGTACCGCACCGGGCCGAGCTGGCCGTGGGGGCGGTGGTCGCGGTGCTCGCCGCCACGGTGGACCTGCGCGGCGCGATCGGCTTCTCCTCCTTCGGCGTGCTGACGTACTACGCGGTCGCCAACGCCTCGGCCTGGACCCTCGACCCGCGCCCGGCGGCACGGATGGTGCCCGTGGCGGGGCTGCTGGGGTGCGTGGTGCTGGCGTTCGCGCTGCCGTGGGGATCGGTGGCGGTGGGCGCGGGTGTGCTGGCCGTGGGGGTCGTTCTGTACGGCGTACGGCGGTGGCGGCGAGGGTGATCCCGGGGATGTCCGTCTCCGGATGTTCCCGATCACGCCACAAGGTCGCCGCAGCCCGCGGTCGGGCGCTCCGCCCGCTCATACTTGTCCGGGACGGACGGTGTCCGCGCAGCCACCTGGGGAGAGGTACTGATCATGAAGCTGTTCAACCTGTTGCTGAACATCCTGTGGCTGGTCTTCTGCGGTATCTGGATGGCCATCGCGTACACGGTCGCCGCCCTGATCTGTTTCGTGCTGATCATCACGATCCCGTTCGGGATCGCGTCGCTGCGCATCGCCGGGTTCGTGCTGTGGCCCTTCGGCCGGACCACGGTGGAACGGCCGGGCGCCGGAGCCGGGTCCTTCATCGGCAACGTCATCTGGGTGATCTTCGCGGGCTGGTGGCTGGCCCTGGCTCACCTGGTCACCAGCATCCCGCTCTTCGTGTCGATCATCGGCATCCCGTTCGGCTGGGCCAACCTGAAGCTGATCCCGATCTCCCTGATGCCGCTGGGCCGGGAAGTGGTCTCGACGGACGAGCGGTTCGGCGGCCGCTGACCGGGGTTGTGCGCGGCGGACGCCGACCGGGCCTACGACCGGCGGCCCGCCATCCGCTCCAGGCGGGCGATGCGCTCCGCCATCGGCGGGTGGGTGGAGAACATCTTCGACAGCCCCTGGCCGGGCCGGAACGGGTTCGCGATCATCATGTGGCTCGCGGTCTCGATGCGCGGCTCGGGAGGCAGCGGCAGTTGCTTGGTGCCGGCGTCGAGCTTGCGCAGGGCGCTGGCGAGCGCTATCGGATCGCCGGTGAGCTGGGCGCCGGAGGCGTCGGCCTCGTACTCCCGGGAGCGGCTGATGGCCAGTTGGATGACGGAGGCCGCGAGCGGGCCCAGGATCATGATCAGCAACAGGCCCAGGAAGCCGGGGCCGTCGTCGTCGTCCGAGCGGCCGACCGGGATGAGCCAGGCGAAGTTGACCAGGAACATGATCACCGACGCGAGGGCGCCGGCGACGGACGAGATCAGGATGTCGCGGTTGTAGACGTGGCTGAGCTCATGGCCGATGACCCCGCGCAGTTCGCGCTCGTCCAGGATCCGCAGGATGCCCTCGGTGCAGCACACGGCGGCGTTGCGCGGGTTGCGGCCGGTCGCGAAGGCGTTCGGGGCCTCCGTCGGGGAGATGTACAGGCGCGGCATGGGCTGGCGGGCCTGGGTGGAGAGCTCGCGGACCATGCGGTAGAGCGCCGGGGCCTCGAACTCGCTGACCGGGCGGGCACGCATCGCGCGTAGCGCCAGTTTGTCGCTGTTCCAGTACGCGTACGCGTTGGTGCCGAGAGCGACGACGACCGCGGCGATCAGGCCCGTACGGCCGAAGAAGCTGCCGATCAGGATGATGAGTGCGGACAGTCCCCCGAGGAGGACTGCGGTCCTGAGCCCGTTGTGCCGGCGGTGCACGGTACGCCCTCCAAGTGGTGCAGCAGGGGAACCCTTTGCTTGCTGTCTCCGATGCCACTGGTGTCGTGTCACGTCCAGTGGACCCTCCCGCTCTCGACAACGCCAGGCGGGAGCGCCGAGTTCCCTTGTGCCCGCGCGAGCGCGCGTACGCCGTCCGGGTGACGGGTCCGCCTACCGCCGCGCCGGTCTCAGAACAGCCCGGTGGCGGCGAAGCGCAGGACCAGCTGCGGCGCGCCGGACAGGACGACGCCCAGGACGCCGGTCAGGGCGATGGCGGCGGTGAGGGGCGCCGGGACGCGATGCCGCTCGGGCTCGCCCTCGGGCGCGCGGAACAGCAGCGTCGTCCACTGGAGGTAGTAGAAGAGGGCGATCACCACGTTGACGGCCATCACCACCGCGAGCCATCCCAGGCCCGCGTCGACGGCCGCCGAGAAGACGGTGACCTTCGCGAACAGGCCGATGACGCCCGGCGGCAGCCCGGCGAGGCAGAGCAGGAAGAAGGCCAGGAGCAGGGCGGCCAGGGGGTTCGAGGCGTAGAGGCCGCGGTAGTCCGTGAGGCGGTTCAGGGGGCTCCTGCGGCCGACCATGGCGGCCACCGCGAAGGCGCCCAGGTTCACGGCCGCGTACATGAGGGCGTACGCGAGCGTGGAGCCGACCGACTTCTGGGGGTCGTCGGAGTACGCGGCGGCGGCGATCGGTACGAGGAGGTAGCCGGCCTGGCCGACCGACGACCACGCGAGCAGCCGTACCGCGCTGTACGCGCGCGTGGCCTGCTGGCGCAGCGCGCCGACGTTGCCGACGGTCATGGTGAGGGCGGCCAGCGCGGCCAGCGCCGGGCCCCAGGCGTGGGCGTACGACGGGAGGGCGACGACGGTGACGAGGATCAGCCCGGAGAAGCCGACCGCCTTGCCGACCACCGACAGGTAGGCGGCGACGGGGAGGGGTGCTCCCACGTAGGTGTCGGGCACCCAGAAGTGGAAGGGGACGGCGGCCGTCTTGAAGGCGAACCCGACGAGGGTGAGGACGACGCCGGCCGCGGCGAGGGTGTGGAGGCGGCCGTCGACGTGCTGGATGCGGTCGGCGACCTGGGTGAGGTAGAGGCTGCCGGTGCAGGCGTAGACGAAGCTGATGCCCATCAGGCTGACCGCGGTCGCGGTCACCGAGGACAGGAAGAACTTCAGCGCCGCCTCGGAGGACTTCCGGTCGCCGTGCCGGATGCCCACCAGGGCGAACGCGGGCAGGGAGGCGACCTCCAGGGCGACGACGAGGGTGGCGAGGTCGCGGGAGGCGGGCAGCAGGGCGGCGCCCGCGGCGGAGGAGAGCAGCAGGAACCAGTACTCCCCCTCGGGCAGTCCCTTGTCGGCGTCCTTCAGGGTGGTGACGGACAGGAGCGCCGCGAGGAGGGCGCCGCCGAGGACCAGGAACTGCACGACGAGGGTGAAGCGGTCCACGGTGTAGCTGCACACCGCCGGGTCGCCGCTGAGGCAGAAGGTGGAGCGGTCGCCGTCGAGGAGGGGCAGCAGCAGGAGTGCGGCCGCGGCGAGTCCCGCGACCGACGTCCAGCCGAGCACGGCCTTCCTGGCCTCGGGCAGGAACAGGTCGGCGACGAGGACGGCGAGTCCCACCACGGCCGCGAGGGTGGGCGGCGCGACGGCGAGCCAGTCGACGGACTGGACCACGGACTGGGCGGCGGACTGTGCCGTGGACTCGGCCAGGGGCTGGGCCGCGGGCAGGGCCAGGGCGCTCATCGGGTGCCTCCTGCGAGGAGCTGCTGCACGGCCGGGTCGGTCAGGCCGAGAAGGGCCCTCGGCCACAGTCCGGCCACGACGGTGAGGACGACGAGCGGGGTCCAGGCCGCGAACTCGTAGGTCTGGACGTCGGCGAGCCGCCAGGTCGGCTGCGGGGCCGACGGGACGGCGCCCATGCAGACGCGCCGGACCACGATGAGCATGTACGCGGCCGTGAGCAGCGTGCCGAACGCGGCGATCGCCATGAAGGTGAGGAAGGCGGGGCGGCTGAGGCCCGCGGCGGGGTCGAACGCGCCGAACAGCGCCAGCATCTCGCCCCAGAACCCGGCGAGGCCGGGCAGGCCGAGCGAGGCGACCGCGGCGAAGGCGAGCAGGCCGCCCAGGCGCGGGGCCCTGCCGTAGAGCGCTGCGCCGGTCCCCTCGGCGAGGGTGTCGAGGTCGGTGCTGCCGGTGCGCTCCTTCAGGGCGCCGACCAGGAAGAAGAGCAGGCCGGTGATGAGGCCGTGGGCGATGTTGGCGAACAGGGCGCCGTTCACGCCGGTCGGGGTCATGGTCGCGATGCCGAGCAGGACGAAGCCCATGTGGCCGACGGAGGAGTAGGCGATCAGGCGCTTGAGGTCGCCCTTCGCGCCCTGCTTAGCGAGGGCGAGGCAGGCCAGGGATCCGTAGACGATCCCGACGACGGCGAAGGCGGCGAGGTAGGGCGCGAAGGTGCTCAGGCCGTCGGGCGTGATCGGCAGGAGGATGCGTACGAACCCGTAGGTGCCCATCTTCAGCAGCACGCCGGCCAGCAGGACCGAACCGACGGTCGGCGCGGCGGTGTGGGCGTCGGGCAGCCAGCTGTGCAGCGGCCACATCGGCGTCTTCACCGCGAGTCCGATCCCGATCGCCAGAGCGGCGATGACCTGCACGGATGTGGTCAGCGACCGGCCGTTGTCAGTGGCGAGTGCCACCATGTCGAACGTGCCCGCCTTGATTCCGATCAGGAGCAGGCCGAGCAGCATGACGACCGAACCGAGCAGCGTGAAGAGGATGAACTTCCAGGCCGCCTGGGCCCGCCCGGCGCCGCCCCAGCGGGCGATGAGGAAGTACATCGGGATCAGGACCGTCTCGAAGGCGAGGAAGAACAGCAGCAGGTCGAGGACGGCGAAGGTGGCGAGGGTGCCGGACTCCAGGACGAGCAGCAGCGCGACGAACGCCTTCGGGGCCGGCCCCGCGGGCGGCTTGAAGTAGGAGTACAGCGCGCACAGGAAGGTCAGCAGCGCGGTCAGGACCAGGAGGGGGAGGGAGATGCCGTCGACGCCGAGGTGGATCCGCACGCCGAGTGCGGGGATCCAGCTGATGTCCGTACTGGCCTGCATCTTCGACGGGTGGTCGTGGTCGAAGCCGAGCGCCAGGACGATCGCGGCCAGGAGGACGACGCCGGTGACGGTCACGCCGTGCCGCAGCACGGCCTGCCCGGGCGACTTCCCCTTCAGTCCGGGCGGGGCCGGCAGCAGAGCGGCGACGGCGCCGAGGAGCGGGCCGACGACGACGAACGCCAGAAGGAACTGCATCACGGACTCGTTGATATCGATCACGCCTGCTCACGCTCCCGTGGCGACGAGGACGGCGGCGACCGTCAGGACGACGGCGCCGGCGAGCAGCGCGCTCACATAGGTCTGCACATTGCCGGTCTGGGCCCGCCGTACGGCGGCACCGAGCCAGCGGGGTAGGGCGCCCGCGCCGCGTACGTAGGTGTCGACGACCTCCCGGTCGAGGAACCGCACGAGGCTCGCTCCGGCCTGGACCGGGCGGACGAACAGCACGCCGTACAGGGCGTCCAGGTGGAAGCCTGCGGCCGCGTGGCGGTGCAGCGGGCCGAGCAGGAGACGGCCGGGGTCGGCCGGGTCGGGGGCCAGGGCGATGTCCCCGTAGGCCGGCTCGTGGGCGGCGATGGCCTCGGCCTCGACGAGTCCCGCGTCGCCGCCGGGGTGGGCGGCGACCGCTCCGAGCGGTGCCCGGGGGGCGAGGGCGGTGACACGCTGCCAGGCGCCGTAGGTGACCAGTCCGCCGACCAGGGCGAGGCCCGTGCCGAGGATGGACGTGGTGAGCGTCGGGGTCAGGTCGCGGCCGTCGAACCAGGCGGGCAGTACCCCGTAGGCGAACCCGCCGAAGGCGAGGGACGGGACGGCGAGCACCCACAGCACCACGGTCATGGTGAGGGGCTCGCGGACCCGGTGCTCCTCGTCACGGCCGGAGTCGCCGGTCCGGGCGAGGCCCGGCACCTCGGCACCCTGTCCGCGGAAGGCGAGCAGCCACAGCCGGGTCGCGTACCCGGCGGTGAGCAGGGCCGTGACCAGGCCGGCGACGAGGACCGTCCAGCCTGCGGCGACGGGGGCGTGCCCGGTGTGGCCGGCGACGACGTGCTCGGCGGCGCCGAGGACGGACTCCTTGGAGAAGAAGCCGCTGAACGGCGGGATCGCGGCAAGGGAGAGGAGCGCCACGGTCATCGTCCAGTAGGCGTCCGGGATGCGGTCCCGCAGGCCCGTCATCCGGGACATGGCGGCGAGCGAGTTGGTGCCGGTGGCGTGGATGACCACGCCGGCGGCGAGGAACAGCAGCGCCTTGAAGGCGCCGTGCGAGAGGAGGTGGAAGACGGCGGCACCGCGGTCGCCGACGGCGAGGGCGCCGGTCATGTAGCCGAGCTGACTGATCGTCGAGTAGGCGAGGACGCGTTTGATGTCGTCCTGGGCGAGCGCCGCGAGCGCCGCCCCCGTCATGGTGACGGCGGCCATCACGGCGAGGACGACCATGGCCGCCGTGGAGGCCTGGAAGAGCGGGAGGAGCCGGGCGACGAAGTAGACACCGGCGGCCACCATGGTCGCGGCGTGGATCAGCGCCGAGACGGGCGTGGGGCCCGCCATCGCGTCGGGGAGCCAGGTGTGCAGCGGGAACTGCGCCGACTTGCCCGCCACACCCGCCAGGAGCAGCAGGGCGACCAGGGTCACGTGATGGATGCCGCCGCTCGCGACGGCGCCGAGGACCTTGGTGATCTGGAAGGAGCCGGCGTCGGTGGCGAGGGCGAACAGACCGATCAGGAAGGGGACGTCGCCGAGCTTGGTGACCAGGAAGGCCTTCAGGGAGGCGGCGCGGGCCTCCGGTGTCTCCCAGTAGTGGCCGACCAGGAAGTAGGAGCAGATGCCCATGACTTCCCAGCCGACCAGCAGCACCATCAGGTCGCCGGAGTAGACGACCAGGAGCATCGCGGAGGTGAACAGGGAGACGAGGGCCGCGTAGGAGGGGTAGCGCGGGTCGTTGTGCAGGTAGCCCGTCGAATAGATCTGCACGCAGGTGGCGACGACGCCGACCAGGACGGCGACGAGGGCGGCGAAGCCGTCGATGTGCAGGGCGAGTTCGATGGGCACCGAGCCGGTGGGCGTGAGTTCGGTGGCGGCGTCGATCGCCGGGCCGCCGCCCTGGCGCACCGCGGTCAGTACGGCGAGGACGAGCGCCCCGAGCGTCGGCAGCACGGCGAGCGGGCGGACGAGGCCGGGGGCCGTGCGGCCCAGGAGCAGGCAGGCCGCGGCACCCAGGAAGGGGAGGAGGGGGACGAGCGCGGCAAGGGTCGTGGTGGTCACGCGGTGGCCTCAGCCTTCTCGCCGGGCCGGTCGTCGGCCTTCCGCGCCGCGAGGGCGCCGCTGTCGGAGCCGTCCTTGTCGGGTCCCTCGGCGGTGTCGCGGAGCTTGTCGATGTCCGAGGTGCCGCGGTTGCGGTGGACGGCGAGGACGATCGCCAGGCCGATACCGATCTCGGCGGCGGCGATGGCGATGGTGAACAGGGTCAGGGCCTGGCCGGAGTGCAGGGTCTCCTCGGCGGTCCTGCTGAGCCAGACGTCGAAGGCGACCAGGTTGAGGTTGACGGCGTTGAGCATCAGCTCGACCGACATCAGGACCAGGATCGCGTTGCGGCGGGCGAGGACGCCGTAGAGGCCGGTGCAGAAGAGGAGGGCGGAGAGCACGGCGGGATAGACGAGGTGCATCAGCGGACGCCTTCCTGGTCGGCCTTCTCCTTGCGGGACAGGACGATCGCGCCGACCAGGGCGGCGAGGAGGAGCACGGAGAGGGCCTCGAAGGGGAGGACCCAGTTCTGGAAGAGGCTCTCGCCGGTGACACGGGTGGTGCCGGCGGGTTCTCCGTCCAGGTCGATCCAGGTGGCGCGGAAGGCGTCGACGACGACCCAGACCAGGGCGGCCGCCGCGGCGACGGCCACCGTGAGGGCGGCCCAGCGGTTGCCGGAGTCGGCGTCCGGGGAGCGGCCGATCGGCGCCCTGGTGAGCATCAGACCGAACAGCAGGAGGACGACGACGGAACCGACGTAGATGAGGACCTGCACCCAGGCGATGAACTCGGCGGTCAGCAGGAGGTACTCGACGGCCAGGCCGCCGAGGGTCACCACGAGCCACAGGGCGGCGTGCACCAGTTGCCGGGTGGTGACGGTGACGAGCGCGGCGCCGAAGGTGACCAGGCCGACGAGGAGGAAGGCGATCTCCACACCCGTCGGGGAGAGGAAGCCGTGCGGGACGGCGGCGGCGAGGGTCACGGCTGCTCCCCCTGCCGCTCGTCCGGCCGGTCCTGCGCGGCGGCCAGTTTCTCGGCGGTCTTGCGGGCGGCGGCGATCTCCTTGGGTTCCTCCGCCGCCGGGTCGAGGGCCGGCGGGGCCGGGACCGTCCACATCCACTCACGGAGCTTGTCGCGTTCGTGGGTGAGTTCACGGATGTCGGTCTCGGCGTACTCGAACTCCGGGGACCAGAACAGGGCGTCGAAAGGACACACCTCGATGCAGATACCGCAGTACATGCACAGGGAGAAGTCGATGGCGAAGCGGTCGAGCACGTTGCGGCTGCGCTCACGGCCGCCGGGGGCCGCGGGCGGGACCGTCTCCTTGTGGGAGTCGATGTAGATGCACCAGTCGGGGCACTCACGGGCGCACAGCATGCAGACCGTGCAGTTCTCCTCGAACAGACCGATCACACCGCGGGTGCGGGGCGGGAGGTCGGGCTGGACTTCCGGGTACTGCTCGGTGACCGTCTTCCTCGTCATCGTGCGCAGGGTGACGGCCAGGCCCTTGGCCAGTCCGGAGCCGGGGAACGTCAGACGGGGCCGCCCGGAGGGCGTCGTCGAGGGGCGGTGGTCGGGCGACGGGCGGGACACTAGGAGATCACCACCTTGACGATGCCGGTGAGGGCGATCTGGGCGAGGGAGAGCGGGACGAGGAGGGTCCAGGAGAACCGCTGGAGCTGGTCCTCGCGCAGCCGGGGGTAGGTGACGCGGAGCCAGATCACCACGAAGGCGAGCAGCGCGGCCTTCAGCAGGGTCCAGACCCAGCCGAGGCCGTCGGCGCCCCACGGGCCGTGCCAGCCGCCCAGGAAGAGCACCGTGGTCAGAGCGCACAGGACGACGATCCCGGCGTACTCGGCGAGGAGGAAGAGGGCGAAACGCAGACCGGTGTACTCGGTGTACGCGCCGAAGATGATCTCCGAGTCGGCGACGGGCATGTCGAAGGGCGGACGCTGGAGTTCGGCGAGGCCGGCGACGAAGAAGACGAACGCGCCGGTGAGCTGCCAGGGTAGCCACCACCAGTGGAAGGCGTCCACGATGCCGGGCAGGGAGACCGTGCCGGCCGCCATCGCCACCGAGGCGGCGGCGAGCAGCATCGGCAGTTCGTAGGCGAGGAGCTGGGCGGCGGTGCGCAGTCCGCCGAGGAGGGAGAACTTGTTGGCGGAGGCCCAGCCGGCCATGAGGGAGCCGAGGACGCCCACGCCCATCACGGCGAGCACGAAGAAGATGCCCGCGTCGACGACCTGGCCGACCGCGCCCTCCCCCGGGCCGATGGGGACGGCGAGCAGGACCAGGAGGTAGGGCAGCAGGGCCACGGCGGGGGCGAGCTGGAAGACACGCCGGTCCGCGCCCGCCGGAACCACGTCCTCCTTCTGCGCGAACTTCACACCGTCCGCGACGAGCTGGGCCCAGCCGTGGAAGCCACCGGCGTACATCGGGCCGAGGCGGCCCTGCATGTGGGCCATCACCTTGTGCTCGGTCTGACCGACGATCAGGGGGAAGGTGAGGAAGACGCCGAAGACGACGAGGAGTCGCAGGGCGACATCCAGCGCGTCGTTCACTGCGGGCCTCCTTGGGGGTCGGTGGGGGCGTCGGGGGCCGGTTCGCCGGACGCGGGGCCCTTTTTGGGCGTCGGCTTCGACTCGGGCTCGGGCGCCGACGCGGGTTCGGACTCACGCTCCGGCTCGGGCGCTGGCGCCGACTCCGGCTCCGGCTCCGGCTCGGGCGCTGGCTCGGGCGCTGGCTCCGACTCCGGCTCCGGCTCCGGCTCAGCGGTCGGCTCCGACTTCGGCTCCGGCTCCGGCTCCGGCTCAGCGGTCGGCTCCGACTTCGGCTCCGGCTCCGGCTCCGGCTCAGCGGTCGGCGCCGACTTCGGCTCGGGCGCCGACGTCGGCTTCGGCTCGGGCGCCGACGTCGGCTTCGGACGCGGTTCCGATTCGGGCTTCGGTTCGGCCTGGGGTTCGGGCCCCGGCTCCTGCCCCTGCTTCGGCTCCGGTTCCTCGAAGGCCGGGCGGGCGTGGTGCCACGGGGCGTCCGAGCTGCGGGGGCCGGTGGAGGTGGGCCGGGCAGGCGTGGCCGGGGCCGCGGGGGTTTCGGCGCGCTGGGATGCGGACCCCTCCGTCGCCGAGCGGGCGCGACGCGCTCCCCCGGTTCCCGTCGGTCCCGTCCCTGTTCCCGCTGCCCCCGCTGCTCCCGCTGCTCCCGTTCGCTGCGAGGCGGAGCCGCCGGTCGCGCTGCGGGACCGGCGGGCGGTGCCGGTCGTGGGAGCCGGAGCGGCGGCGGGCGACTGCGCCGCCGGGGCCGCGCCGGTTCCGGTGCCGGGGCCGGTGGTCGTGCCGGGCGTCGTATCCGCCGTCGCACCGGCATCTGCCCGCGTACCGGCATCCGCACGCGCACCCGAAGCCGCGCTCGCACCCGCACCCGCGTCCACACCCGTAGGGGCCGGCGTGCCGGTCTGGCTGGCCGAGCCCTCCGAGGCCGTACGGGCACGGCGCACCGGGCGTTCGCCGGGGGTGCGAGCCGCGGCGCGGGCCGGACGGGCCGGGGCGGCGGGGAGCTGACCCTTGAGCGGGCCCCACTCGTTCGGGTCGGGGACCCCCGGGGGAAGCATCTGGCGGCGCTTGGGGCCGCCGTGCTCGGACTCCCCGGGCTCCTTGGCGCCGGGCCAGGCCTTGGCGACCCGTGCCGCCAGCACGAAGTCCTTGCGCAGCGGATGGCCCTCGAAGCCCTCGGGCAGAAGGAGGTGGTCCAGGGCCGGGTGGCCCTCGAAGACGATGCCGAACATCTCGTGGGTCTCGCGCTCGTGCCAGGCGGCACCCGCGTAGACGTCCACGGCGGACGGCAGGACCGGCGACTCGTGCGGGACGGTCGTGCGCACCAGGAGCCGGCGCACCGGTCCCAGGGCGGCCACATGGGCGCAGACACGGAACCCGGTGCCCGGCTCGTCGACGGCGCTCAGCCAGTCGAAGTAGGCGCAGCCCAGTTCGTCGCGGGCGACGCGCAGCGCCGCGGTCCAGGCCTCCGGCGGCACGTCGACCGTCAGGACGTCGTACGACTCCTCGGCCGTGGCCTGCGCGCCGAAGAGCTCCTCGGCGGGGGCGGGCAGCCAGCCGACCGCGCTCATCGGTTCTCCCCTGCCGCGGTGGGGGCCGGCGGCGGCTGCACCAGCCCGCTCTGGAGGGCGGCCGCGGAGGGCCGCGTGGTCCCGTAGCGCTCGGCCAGCGACTCCCGGGCGATCTTCTCCTGGAGTTTCAGGATTCCCTGGAGCAGGGCTTCGGGGCGGGGCGGGCAGCCGGGTACGTAGACGTCCACCGGAATGATCTGGTCGACGCCCTTCGTGACCGAGTAGGAGTCCCAGTACGGGCCGCCGCAGTTGGAGCAGGCACCGAAGGAGATGACGTACTTCGGCTCGGGCATCTGCTCGTACAGGCGCTTGACGGCCGGCGCCATCTTGTCCGTGACCGTGCCCGAGACCACCATCAGGTCGGCCTGGCGCGGCCCCGGCGCGAAGGGGATGACGCCCAGCCGGATGAAGTCGTGGCGGGCCATGGACGCGGCGATGAACTCGATCGCGCAGCAGGCGAGGCCGAAGTTGAAGACCCACAGCGAGTAGCGGCGGCCCCAGTTGAGGACCACCTTCATCGGCTCGGGAGCCAGTCGGGCGAGGGCGCCCAGCCGCTTCGGCTCGGGGAGCGGCACGGGCTCGGGGGAGGCGGGGGTCACGTCCATGTCAGGACGCCCTTCTTGTATGCGTACAGCAGGCCCACGGTCAGGAAGCCGAGGAAGATGAACATCTCCACCAGCGTCGTCGCGCCGTATCCATGGTCGGCGAAAACCGTCGCCCACGGGAACAGGAAGATCGAGTCGACGGCGAAGATGACGTACAGGAACGCGTAGACGTAGTAGCGGACCTGGGTGTGGGCCCAGCCCTCGCCGACGGGGTCGACGCCGCACTCGTACGTGAGGAGCTTCTCGGGGGTGGGGACCACCGGGCGCAGCAGGCGGCCCGCCCCGAAGGCGACGGCGACGAACAGCACACCGACGACGGCGAGCAGCCCGACGACCGAATAGGAGTGGAAGTAGTCCGCCGCGACGACGACGGACGGGTCCCGCAGCGTGTCCCGCAACGTGTCCGGCAACGTCCGCCTCGCTCCCTGAACTCGTGACCCTCGTGAACCCTGCGTTCGACGATCTGTACGCACGGGAGTCTAGGCCCTGATAAAGAAGCGGTAAGCAGCCCGTCACGCCTTGAGATCCGACGGTGGGGCCGACGGTGGGGTTTTCCCCCGTCGATCGCGGTGGCCGGCCTCATAGCGTCCTGGCGCCGCGCCGGGCACCCTGACCGGTATGACCGCAGCCATGCCTTCCGACGGCGGAGACGTCGCCGAAGACACCCATCACGTCCACGGCCCCCGCAGCGCCCGGGAGGCGCGAGACGTACGAGACACCCCGGACGCCCGGGACACGCGCGCCTTCCGCAGTCCTCAGGGCAGCCCGCAGGGCATCTACGGCACCCCGGGCGCGCAGGTCGTCGACCGCGGTGACGACGGCGAGGACCGACTGCCTCCGGCCCGGATCGCCTTCGCCCCGCAGACGTGGAAGGAGATCGCGCATCTCCTGGCGAACCTGCCGATGGCACTGCTCGGCTTCGTCTACGTGACGACGGCGCTGCTCGTCAGCAGCGTGCTCACCTTCACCGTGGTCGGGCTGCCGCTGCTGGCGCTGGGGCTGATGGGGTCGCGGCTGCTGGGCCGGTTCGAGCGGGGCCGGGCGCGGACGCTGCTCGGGATACGGATCGACGAGCCGAGCCCGCTGCCGCTGAAGCGGACGGAGGGGTTCTTCCCGCGGATCTGGATGATGGTGAAGGACCCGGTGGGCTGGCGGGCGGCGCTGTACGACGTCATCCGGCTCCCCTGGGGCGTCCTCACCTTCACCATCACGCTGACCTCGCTCTTCGTGCTGTGGCCGGTGATGCCCTTCCTGGCGCGCGGGCTCGCCAACGCGGACCGGGCGATGGTGCGCGCGCTGCTGTCGCCCTCCGACGAGCTGGAGCGGCGCATCGCCGAGCTGGAGTCCGACCGCGGGGTCGTGGTCGACACGGCCGCGGCCGACCTGCGGCGCATCGAACGGGACCTGCACGACGGGGCGCAGGCCCGGCTGGTCAATCTGGCGATGGGGCTCGGCCTGGCCAAGGAGAAGCTGCTGGAGGGCCAGGCCGACGAACACGTGGCGGCGATGGTGGAGGAGGCGCACGGCGAGGTGAAGCTGGCGCTCCAGGAGCTGCGCGACCTCGCCCGGGGCATCCACCCGGCCGTCCTCACCGACCGCGGTCTCGACGCCGCGCTGTCGTCGGTCGCCTCGCGCTGCACGGTGCCGGTGAAGGTGACGGCCGAGCTGCCGTCGAGACCCGCCGCGGCCATCGAGGGCATCGCCTACTTCACCGTCTCGGAGCTGCTCCAGAACGTCAGCAAGCACAGCGGGGCGAAGTCCGCGTCGGTCGACGTGTGGCGGATGGACGACCGGCTCCTCATCCAGGTCGCGGACGACGGCGGCGGGGGCGCGCGGCTCGACGGCGGCAGCGGTATGCGGGGCCTGGCCGAGCGCCTCGGTGCCGTCGACGGGCTGTTCGTCGTCGACTCCCCGCCGGGCGGTCCGACGACGGTGACCGCGGAGCTGCCCTGGCGGGAGCGCGCGGAGGACTCCCCGCGGAGGTGAGCCGGGCCCGGGGGGTGGGGAAAACCCCCCGCCCAAGACGCCGACGGCCTCCATGTCCCGCTGACCTGCGATCGAGCAGGGTTGGAGATACGGGAGCAGGCCCGCCGACGAGCAGAACGGACGACACCGATGGCCAGCGAGTACGGACCGCGCTACGGGCAGGAGTACGGGATGTCCTACGGGCAGGAGCACCGGCAGGGCCACGGCGGCGGCGAGCGGCGCCACCGGCTGCCGGCCGTGCTGCGGGCGCCGTTCGAGGCGCGCGCCTGGCGCGAGTTCGGGTACGTCCTGCTGAGCCTGCCGATCAGCGTTCTGCTGTTCACGTACGCCGTCACGATGGTCTCGCTCGGCGCGGGACTGCTGGTGACCTTCCTCGGCGTCCCGGTGCTGGCGGCGGGGCTGGTCGGCTGCCGGGGCTTCGGGGCGCTGGAGCGGGCGCGGGCCCGCGGCCTGCTCGGCCTGGAGGTGGCCGAGCCCGAGCCGCTGCGGATGCGTACGCGGGGCGCGTGGGCGTGGATGGGCGCGGTCCTGAAGAGCGGCGCGTCGTGGCGGCAGCTGCTGTACGCGGTGCTGCACTTCCCGTGGGCGGTGTTCTCGTTCTGCGTCGCGGTGACCTTCTGGGTGTACGGCTGGGCGACGCTGACGTATCCGCTGTGGTTCTGGGTCTTCCCGATGTACGGCGGTCAGGACGGTCTCCAGCTGTACGGCGACGAGCACCACCGGGTCTACCTCGACAACCCGTTCGAGATCACCGTCACCGCGCTGGTCGGCCTGCTGTTCACACTGGCCACGCCGTGGATCGTACGGGCGCTGACACAGGTGGACCGGCTGATGGTGCACGGGCTGCTGGGGCCGTCGCGGCTGGCGTCCCGGGTGGTGGAGCTGGAGTCGGACCGGGGTGTCGTCGTCGACACGGCCGCCGCCGACCTGCGGCGCATCGAACGGGACCTGCACGACGGGGCGCAGGCGCGGCTGGTGGCGCTGGCCATGGATCTCGGGCTGGCGAAGGAGAAGCTGACCGAGGACCCGCAGGCGGCGGCGCGGATGGTGGACGACGCGCACGGCGAGGTGAAGACGGCGCTCCAGGAGCTGCGCGACCTCGCCCGGGGCATCCACCCGGCCGTCCTCACCGACCGCGGTCTCGACGCCGCGCTGTCGTCGGTCGCCTCGCGCTGCACGGTGCCGGTGCGGGTGCACGTGGACCTGACGGAGCGGCCTGCGCAGGCGATCGAGGGGATCGCCTACTTCACGGTCTCCGAGCTGCTCCAGAACATCAGCAAGCACGCGCGGGCCACGAGCGCGACGGTGGACGTGTGGCAGGCGGAGGACCGGCTGATGCTCCAGGTCCTCGACGACGGGGTCGGTGGCGCGGACGCGTCCGCGGGCTCCGGGCTGGCGGGGCTGGCCGGGCGGCTCGACGCGGTGGACGGGCTGCTGGTGGTGGACTCGCCGCCCGGCGGGCCGACCCTGGTGACGGCGGAACTGCCCTGGCGGGACTGACCCGCCCCGCCGGCGGCCGGACCCACCCCGGCCTCGTTCAGCGCCTGCCCCGAGGGCCGATGCCCCGGGGCAGGCCGTCGTCACGCCCCCGCAGACTCCGGCAGGACTCCGTACGACCCCCGACGGCTCCCGCAGGACCGCGCGCGGAACCGGGCAGGACACGACCCCGTGCCCGACCGTGCGCCCGAAGGCCGGAAGTCGGCATGCCGTGCGCGTTTTCCCGTCGCCGCGCCGCGGTCGGATCCGATTGCTGGAATGCTGGACGTATACGTACGGGCAGGTACCCGGTGGGGGTACGGCGAGCCGTGCGGAAGCCGTCGGGAGACACCGGGCTGTGGGGGGCCGAAGATCGTGGAGGACAGAGTGCGGGTGGTCATCGCCGAGGATTCGGTGCTGCTGCGGGAGGGACTGACCCGGTTGCTGACCGACCGCGGGCACGACGTCGTCGCCGGGGTCGGCGACGCGGAGGCCCTGGTGAAGACCATCACGGAGCTGGACGCCGAGGGCGCGCTGCCGGACGTCGTGGTGGCCGATGTGCGGATGCCGCCGACGCACACCGACGAAGGGGTGCGGGCCGCCGTACAGCTGCGCAAGTCGCACCCCGGGCTGGGGGTGCTGGTGCTGTCACAGTACGTGGAGGAGCGTTACGCCACCGAACTGCTGGCCGGTTCCAGCCGCGGCGTGGGCTATCTGCTCAAGGACCGGGTGGCCGAGGTGCGCGAGTTCGTGGACGCGGTGGTGCGGGTGGCCCAGGGCGGTACGGCACTCGACCCCGAGGTGGTCGCGCAGCTCCTCGGGCGCAGCCGCAAGCAGGACGTGCTCACCGGGCTCACCCCGCGGGAGCGGGAGGTCCTCGGGCTGATGGCGGAGGGACGGACGAACTCCGCGATCGCCCGGCAGCTGGTGGTGAGCGACGGGGCGGTGGAGAAGCACGTCAGCAACATCTTCCTGAAGCTCGGGCTGTCCCCGAGCGACGGGGATCACCGCCGCGTACTCGCGGTGCTTACCTATCTGAACTCATGACGTACTGACACTGCGGCCGGCACCTGTTTCAGTTGAACGGCCGCATGAACCACCACACGCACGGAAATGCACCACACGCACCACGCGCACCACATCTTCAAGGCAAGCGCCGGGGTCGGGTGAACCGTGTCGAGCCGGGCCGTCGGGAAGCTGCCACCTCCGGGCGCGCAAGCGCCCCGAAGCGGTGACCGTCGCCCGGATGACCCGGGGAAGGCGCCCCTTGCGGACGTAGGGTTGATTTCGGGAGGGCCTTCGCAAAGGCCACTCCCAGCCAGCCGCCTCGAGGGAGGTCCAGTTCAGTGACCAGCAAGGTCAGCAGCGCAGCGGAACAGGCCGACGGAGCCGTCGTAGGAGAGCAGCGCAAACCGGGCGGGGCGAAGGACGTACAACGCCTCGACCGGGTGATCATCAGGTTCGCGGGGGACTCCGGTGACGGCATGCAGCTGACCGGTGACCGCTTCACCTCCGAGACCGCGTCGTTCGGGAACGACCTGTCGACGCTGCCGAACTTCCCCGCCGAGATCCGGGCCCCCGCCGGCACCCTGCCCGGTGTCTCCTCCTTCCAGCTGCACTTCGCCGACCACGACATCCTCACCCCGGGGGACGCGCCCAACGTCCTGGTCGCGATGAACCCGGCGGCGCTGAAGGCCAACATCGGGGACGTGCCGCGCGGCGCGGAGATCATCGTCAACACGGACGAATTCACCAAGCGGGCGATGCAGAAGGTGGGGTACGAGGCCTCGCCGCTGGAGGACGGGTCGCTCGACGGCTACCAGCTCCATCCGGTGCCGCTGACGACACTGACCGTCGAGGCACTCAAGGACTTCGACCTCAGTCGCAAGGAAGCCGAGCGCAGCAAGAACATGTTCGCGCTCGGCCTCTTGTCGTGGATGTACCACCGGCCGACCGAGGGCACCGAGAAGTTCCTGACGTCGAAGTTCGCGAAGAAGCCCGACATCGCGGCGGCCAACATCGCCGCGTTCCGCGCGGGCTGGAACTTCGGCGAGACGACCGAGGACTTCGCGGTCTCCTACGAGGTCGCACCTGCGGCGAAGGCGTTCCCGACCGGCACGTACCGCAACATCTCGGGGAACCTGGCCCTGTCCTACGGGCTCGTCGCCGCGTCCCGCCAGGCGGACCTGCCGCTGTTCCTGGGCTCGTACCCGATCACCCCGGCCTCCGACATCCTGCACGAGCTGAGCCGGCACAAGAACTTCGGCGTACGGACCTTCCAGGCCGAGGACGAGATCGCGGGCATCGGGGCGGCGCTCGGGGCGGCCTTCGGCGGCTCCCTCGCGGTCACCACGACGTCCGGTCCCGGCGTGGCGCTCAAGAGCGAGACGATCGGTCTCGCCGTCTCCCTCGAACTCCCGCTGCTGGTGATCGACATCCAGCGCGGCGGCCCCTCCACCGGTCTGCCGACCAAGACCGAGCAGGCCGACCTGCTCCAGGCCATGCACGGACGCAACGGCGAGGCCCCGGTCCCGGTGGTCGCGCCGCGCACCCCGGCCGACTGCTTCGACGCGGCGCTGGAGGCGGCCGGGATCGCGCTGACCTACCGCACACCCGTCTTCCTGCTCTCCGACGGCTATCTCGCCAACGGCTCCGAGCCCTGGCGCATCCCCGAACTCGACGAGCTGCCCGACCTGCGGGTGCAGTTCGCCCAGGGCCCCAACCACACCCTCGACGACGGCACCGAGGTCTTCTGGCCGTACAAGCGCGACCCGCAGACCCTCGCCCGCCCCTGGGCGATCCCGGGCACGCCGGGCCTGGAGCACCGCATCGGCGGCATCGAGAAGCAGGACGGCACCGGCAACATCTCCTACGACCCCGCCAACCACGACTTCATGGTCCGCACCCGGCAGGCCAAGGTCGACGGCATCGACGTCCCCGACATCGAGGTCGACGACCCGCACGGGGCGAGCACGCTGGTGCTGGGCTGGGGATCGACGTACGGCCCGATCACGGCGGCGGTGCGCCGTCTGCGCGCGGCCGGCGAGTCGGTCGCCCAGGCGCACCTGCGTCATCTCAACCCGTTCCCGCGCAACCTCGGCGCGGTGCTCAGGCACTACGAGAAGGTGGTGATCCCCGAGATGAACCTCGGGCAGCTCGCCACGCTCGTCCGGGCGAAGTACCTGGTCGACGCTCATTCGTACAACCAGGTCAACGGCATGCCGTTCAAGGCGGAGCAGCTCGCCACGGCGCTCAAGGAGGCCATCGATGGCTGAGACGTCCACGGAAGGCACGGGCACGATCGAGGCACTTTCGCTCGTCCCCAAGGCCGAGGCCAGGCAGTCCATGAGGGACTTCAAGTCCGATCAGGAAGTGCGCTGGTGCCCCGGCTGCGGTGACTACGCGATCCTGGCCGCCGTGCAGGGCTTCATGCCCGAGCTCGGTCTGGCCAGGGAGAACATCGTCTTCGTCTCGGGCATCGGCTGCTCGTCGCGCTTCCCGTACTACATGAACACGTACGGCATGCACTCCATCCACGGCCGCGCGCCCGCGATCGCGACGGGACTCGCCTCCAGCAGGCGCGACCTGAGCGTGTGGGTGGTCACGGGTGACGGCGACGCGCTGTCGATCGGCGGCAACCACCTGATCCACGCCCTGCGCCGCAACGTGAACCTCAAGATCCTGCTCTTCAACAACCGGATCTACGGCCTGACGAAGGGCCAGTACAGCCCGACGTCGGAGGTCGGCAAGATCACCAAGTCGACGCCGATGGGCTCCCTGGACGCACCCTTCAACCCGGTGTCCCTGGCCCTGGGCGCGGAGGCGTCGTTCGTGGCCCGCACGATCGACTCCGACCGCAAGCATCTGACGGAGGTGCTGCGGCAGGCCGCCGCACACCCCGGCACGGCGCTGGTGGAGATCTACCAGAACTGCAACATCTTCAACGACGGCGCCTTCGAGGCGTTGAAGGACCGGCAGTCGTCGCAGGAGGCGCTGATCCGCCTCGAACACGGGCAGCCGATCCGCTTCGGAGCGGACGGTTCGCGCGGTGTCGTACGCGACCAGCACACCGGCGATCTGCGGGTGGTCAGCGTGACCCCGGAGAACGAGGCACGGATCCTGGTCCACGACGCCCACTGCGCGTCCCCGACCACCGCCTTCGCCCTCTCCCGGCTGGCCGACCCGGACACCCTGCACCACACCCCGATCGGTGTGCTGCGCTCGGTGGAGCGGCCGGTCTACGACACGCAGATGGCCGACCAGCTGGACACGGCGATCGAGCAGAACGGCAAGGGGGACCTGGCGGCGCTGCTGGCGGGCGGCGACACCTGGACGGTCGTCGGCTGACCGGACCGGAGGTTCCCGACCGGGCCCGGGCCTTTCGGTCCGGGCCTCGTCATGAGCGCGGCGCACGCCTTCAGGGCCGTCCTCGTCCCAGGCACGGCGCGAACCTTCAGGCCCGGGCCCCGTCGTAGGCGCGGCGCGCCTTCTCCACGTCGTCCATCCGCCGGTGGGTCCACATCGCCAGCGAGCGGACCTGCTCCGCCGCCTCGCGTCCCAGCTCGGTCAGGGAGTAGTCGACGCGCGGCGGAATGACCGGCTTGGCGTCCCGGTGCACCAGGCCGTCCCGCTCCAGGGTCTGCAACGTCTGCGTCAGCATCTTCTCGCTGACCCGGCCGATCGCCCGGCGCAGCTCGCTGAAGCGGTACGGGCGGTCCAGCAGCTCGATCAGGACGAGCACGCCCCAGCGGCTGGTGACGTGCTCCAGGACCAGCCGGTAGGGGCACATGTCCTCGGTGACGGTGTACTTGCCGTTCCCGGGGGCGGCCGGCGCGCCTGCCGCACTCACTGCGTTCACTGCACTTACTGCCATGTCGGTACCTTACTTCAAAGTGGGTACTTTCGCAGAGTTAGCGCTCCTTCTAGGGTTGACGACATCGCACCCCACAAGGAGATCCAGATCATGAGCATCGTCGTCACCGGAGCCACCGGACATCTCGGCCGCCACGTCGTGGAGCAGTTGCTGGAGAAGGTCCCGGCCGAACAGATCACCGCCGTCGTACGCGACGAGGCGAAGGGCGCCGACCTCGCCGCCCGGGGCGTGCGGCTCGCGGTCGCCGACTACAACGCCCCCGAGACCTTCGACGGCCTCTTCGCGGCCGGCGACAAGGTGCTGCTGATCTCCGGCAACGAGTTCGACAAGGGCCGGGTGCGGCAGCACCAGGTCGTCATCGACGCGGCCGCCGCGGCCGGTGTCGCCCTGCTCGCCTACACCAGCGCCCCGGGCAGCCTGACCGCGACGCTCGCCGACGACCACCGCGCCACCGAGCAGGTCCTGCTCGCCTCCGGCCTGCCCTACGTCCTGCTGCGCAACGGCTGGTACCACGAGAACTACACCGAGAACCTGGCCCCGGTGCTGGAGCACTCCGCCGTCGTCCAGGCGGCCGGCGAGGGCCGGCTGACCTCCGCGTCGCGCGCCGACTACGCGGCGGCCGCCGTCGCCGTGCTGACCGGCGAGGGACACGAGAACACGACGTACGAACTGGGCGGCGACGAGCCCTGGGGCTTCGCCGAGTACGCGGCGGAGCTGAGCCGGCAGACCGGCAGGAAGATCGCCTACACCTCCGTCTCCGTCGAGGCCTACAGCGACATCCTGGCCGGGGCCGGGCTCCCGGGCCCGTTCGTCGCGATCCTGGCCGGGGTGGACGCGTCCATCGAGAAGGGCGAGCTGGCCGTCACCTCCGGCGACCTCTCCCGGCTGACCGGCCGCCCGGCCACCCCGCTGGCCGAGGCCGTCGCCGCCGCGCTCAAGGGCTGACCGCGACACCGCGTCCCCGACCGCGCCTCCGCCCTCGTCATGACCGTATGGCGATACGGGCATGACAGGCGGAGGCGGTCGGCGTTACCTTCTGCGTACACGCCATGTGTACGAGCGAGAAGGAGGGGCCCGTGGCCGAACAGTCGAGGGGCGAGCAGCGGACGGGTCTGCTGAACGGCTTCGCGGCCTACGGGATGTGGGGGCTCGTCCCGCTCTTCTGGCCCCTGCTGAAGCCCGCCGGCTCGGTGGAGATACTCGCCCACCGGATGGCCTGGTCCCTGGTCTTCGTCGCCGTCGCACTGGTCTTCGTACGGCGCTGGGCCTGGGCCGGCGAGCTGCTGCGGCAGCCGCGCAGGCTGGCGCTGGTCACCCTGGCCGCCGCGGTCATCACCGTGAACTGGGGCATCTACATCTGGGCCGTGAACAGCGGGCACGTGGTCGAGGCCTCGCTCGGCTACTTCATCAACCCGCTGGTCACCATCGCGATGGGCGTGCTGCTGCTGAAGGAGCGGCTGCGGCCCGTGCAGTGGGCGGCCGTCGGAGTCGGCGCCGCCGCCGTCCTGGTCCTCACCGTCGGCTACGGCCGCCCGCCGTGGATCTCCCTCACGCTCGCCTTCTCCTTCGCCACCTACGGGCTGATGAAGAAGAAGGTCAACCTCGGCGGTGTCGAGTCGCTGGCCGCCGAGACCGCGATCCAGTTCCTGCCCGCGCTCGGCTATCTGCTGTGGCTGTCGGCGCACGGCGAGTCCACCTTCACGAGCGAGGGCGTGGGGCACTCCGCGCTGCTCGCCTCGACCGGCATCGTCACCGCGCTGCCCCTCGTGTGCTTCGGCGCGGCCGCGATCCGGGTGCCCCTGTCCACGCTGGGCCTGCTCCAGTACATGGCCCCGGTCTTCCAGTTCCTGCTCGGCGTCCTGTACTTCGGCGAGGCCATGCCGCCCGAGCGCTGGGCCGGCTTCGCGCTGGTCTGGCTGGCCCTGGCCCTGCTCACCTGGAACGCGCTGCGCACCGCGCGCCGCACCGCGCGGCTCAGGGCCGGGATCCCGGCGGGGACCGGGACGGGGACGGCGGCCGGAGCGGCCGTCGTCGTGGCCGGGTCCGGAGCCGTCACCGAGGCCGCCGCCGGGGCCGAAGTCGCTGCCGGGGCCGAGGCAGTGCCCGGTGTGCGCGGGGCCGCCGCGTCCAGCTCCGCCCCCGTGGACGCCTGAGCGGAGGATCGCTCGGCGGCGGGACTGTCGTCCGGTGCCCGCGAGCCGTCCGGCCGGACGGCTCGCGGGCACCGCGTTCACGGGGGAACCGGGCGCCCGGCCGCGGGTGCCGTTATAAGTGGTAACCATGACGCAGACGACCGATCCCGCCCCGCTGCACTGGAAACTCGTCATCGACGCCCTCGACCCGCACACCCAGGCCGACTTCTGGGCCGGCGCGCTGCACTACACGGTCGAGGACAACAGCGCCCTCGTCGAACGGCTGCTGGAGGCCGGTGCCCTGCCGGGCGCGGCCACCGTCGAGTTCCACGGCCGCCCCGCCTTCCGGGACCTGATCGCCGTACGCCATCCGGACGACCCCTACGACGAGGACAGCGGGACCGGGCACGGGCGGCGGCTGCTCTTCCAGCGCGTCCCCGAGGCCAAGTCCGGCAAGAACCGGCTGCACCTGGATCTGCACCCCGGCCGGGACCGGCGGGCGGAGGAGGTCGAGCGGCTGCTGAAGCTGGGGGCGAGCGTGGTGCGCGAGGTCGACGAGCCGGGCGGCACCTGGGTGGTCATGGCGGACCCGGAGGACAACGAGTTCTGCGTGCACTGACACCGCCGCCCGGGCCCGTCGCGGCGGGCCCGGGCGCGTGCGGTCCGGGCGTCACCCGGTCCAGGTGTCGCGCGGTCCAGGCGCCGTGCGGTCCGGGTGCGGTGCGGTCCCCGGGTGTCGCGGCGGGCGGTCGTCCGTCTATCGGGCGTCCGGGTTGCGGGCCGCCCGTTCGGCGAGTCGGTTCATCCGGGTGCGGGCGGACTCCAGCGGACCGAGGTCCTCGGCGGCGGGCCCGTCCTCGAACGTGAGCTCGGTCCACAGCCCGAGGAGCTCCTGCCCCAGTTGCAGGCCCTGCAGGGGCTCTCGCACCGCGCGCCAGGCCGCGGCCGCGCTCTGGACGTTGCCGTAGGCGGCCTCCGCGTCCCCGGCGCGGCGATGGACCCGGGACAGGTCGAGGGAGAGGTGGAAGGCGCGCAGCGGGTCGCCCGCGAGGTAGGCGATGTACGCCGTGAGTTCGAGCAGTCGGAGCACCTCGGGGTGTTCCGGGCCGAGCGTGCCCGACGCCTCGGCCACGGTCCGCTCGGCCAGCGCCGCCGCCACATCGATCTGCCCCGCCTTCACGGCCCCGCTGATCCGCGCGATCGGCTCGGCGAGGAGGGCCGGGGCGTCGGTGTCCCCGGAGCCGGCCGGCGGCTCGTCCCCGAGTACGGCCTCGGCGACCGCGTCGAAGCCCCGGGCGGGGGTGGGTTTGGGGTCGAGGTCGACGACGGCGTAGGGGTCCAGGTGCGGTTCCGGCGTACCGCCGCGGGGCGCCCCGAAAGCTGGAGCGGGGGCGGGGCTCGGAGGTTCGGCGGCGGGCGGGAGGGCCGCGGGTGCGGGAGCCGGCAAGGGGGTCAGCGGCCCGGAGACGGGCGAGAGGCCCGGCGCGGGTGCGGGGGCCGGGGGGCCGTCCATGGTGGGCGGCGGGCCGAACTCGCCCTTCGGGGCCACGGCCGTGCCGTAGGGCGTCTCCGGCGACGGCTCCGACACCACGCGCAGACGGAAGGTGGGGGCCGGGTCGTCCAGCCGCGGCGACTGCGGGTGCGAGTGCAGCCGCGGGTGCTCCGACTGCGGCGGGCCTGCCTGCGGCGGGCCTGCCTGCGGCGGGCCCGCCTGCGGTGCGCGGTCCGGCAGCGCGCGCAGGAGATGGGTCGGCTGCTCCTGACGGACCGGCACGGCGTCCTCCGGCTGCCAGGCCGGGGCCGCCGAAGGCGCGGGGGCCGGGGCGTCCTTCGGGGGCGCGGGGGCGGCGGCGGGCGCGGGGGCGTCCTTCGGGGGCGCGGTGCGGGCGGGCTCCCCCGCGAAGTGGCTGGCGCCGTCCAGATCCACTCGAAGGGGGACGACGTAACCGATGCGATCGTCCTGGACCATGGCGACGACCGGATGTCCGGTGGCGAGGGCGATGCGGTGGAGATGACTCAGCACGGCGTGCTGGACCTCCTGGCCGGGCGCCGGGAGGACCGGCACGCCGCCGATCGACGCACCGCCCAGGCCCGGTCCGGACGCCGGCACCCGGACGTCCAGGGGCGCCACCACGGGCGACGCGGGGTCCGCGGAGCGCTCGGAGCGCTTCTCTTCACGCTTCTTCTCGCGGCTGAGTCGAGACATCGCTTCCCTCACTCGGATGCGTCGGGGAGTCGGCGGTCGGCGCGGGCCGGTGCCGTGGGTTCCGCAGCTTCCATGGTGCTCCTTCCCGACGCCGGGCCACCGCTCCCCCGGCGGCAGGACCCGGTCGTGCACATACTGTCGAGTCTCTCCGCCCGCTTACGGTGCATGCGTCACCACGACGTCACAGACTCGTCCCAGGACCTTGCCCGGGTGCCGGACGCGTCACGGGCGGAGCCACGACGACCGGGACCGACGGGCGACCCGGATCGACGAGTGACCGAGACCGACGGATGAGGAGCACGGGAATGCCGAACGGCGGCGCACGGCAGGGGCCGGAGATCTGGATCCGGGGTCCGGTGAGCCCGCCGGAGGGGAACGTGCAGGTCTCGCGGAGTGCGGACCCGCAGGAGGGGTACGGGCCCGGACACGTCCACGGCACCCACCGGCGCTTCTCCTGGGTGGCCACGCACGGCGGCGCGGGCACCTCCACGCTCGCCGCCGTCTACGGCGGCCGGGACTGCGGGCGCGACTGGCCGGGGCCGGACGACCCGTCGTCCGTCCTGCTGGTCGCCCGGACCCATGCGGCGGGACTGGACGCCGTACTGCGCACCCTGGAGGTCTTCCGTCTCGGGGAGGCCCCCGTGGGGCTCGACCTGGACTCCGTCGTGCTCGTCGCGGACGCGCCGGGCCGGCTGCCGCGCCCCCTCGCCCAGCGGGTCGCACGGATCGAGTCGGCCGTCGACGTGCACCGGGTGCCCTGGGTGTCCGCCTGGCGCGTCGGCGACCTGGGCGGGGAGCCGCCGCGGGAAACCCGGACACTGATCCGCCTGACCGAGTACAGTTGCACGTGCATGTAATGCATGCGCATTCATTGCGGAACATGCACCTGTCGTCCGTCACTTGCCGTCAGTCACCTGTCGTCAGCCGACTCTCCTGGGGGAGCAATGGGCCGCCGTTTCCTGTTCGTACTGGGCAGCAGCCGCACCGAGGGCAACACCGAACTGCTCGCCCGCCGGGCCGCCGAGCAGCTGCCCGCGGACGTGGAGCAGGAGTGGATCAGCCTCCTCGAACGGCCGTTGCCGGAATTCGAGGACCGGCGGCACCCCGGCGGCCGCACCCGTCCCGACGCCGACGCCGCCCCGGCCGACACGGCGACCCGGGACAACGCGGCGGCGCTGCTGGACGCCACGCTCGCCGCGACGGACATCGTGATCGCCTCGCCGCTGTACTGGTACACGGTGTCCGGCCCCACCAAGCGCTACCTGGACCACTGGACGGGCTGGCTGCGCACCCCCGGCATCGACTTCAGGGCGACCCTGGCCGGACGCACCCTCTGGGGTGTCACCGCGCTCGCGGACCACGAGCCGGTCGTCGCCGACCCGCTGATCGGCACGCTCAACAACACGGCCGCGTACCTGAAGATGCGGTTCGGCGGGGTCCTGCTCGGCAACGGCAGCGACCGCGGCGACGTACTGAAGGACACGGCGGCGCTGACCCGCGCGAAGACGTTCTTCGCGCGCGAGGCGCCCCTCGCCCGCTTCCCGTTCGAGGACGCGTGACCTGTGGCCCTCCGGCACATCCGCCGTGGTGCTAGGTACTGATGTCCTTCGTCGTGAAGCGGGCCCACGCGGCGGTGCCGAACACCGCCGCGTACAGCCCCTGGAGGCCGAGGTTCTTCACCAGGTCGTCCCAGTAGACCGGCTCGCGCATCAGGTCGGCGAAGGACAGCCAGTAGTGCGAGAACAGGTACGGCTGGATCGCGTGCAACTGCGGGATCTGGTCGAGGATCTGGACGGTGATCAGCAGGCCCACGGTCGTCGCCATGGCCGCGATGCCGCTGCCGGTCAGGGTCGAGACGAACAGGCCGAGCGCCGCGACGCCGACCAGTGAGGCGGCGACGGCCAGGGCGATCAGCGCCGCCCGGACCAGGCCCTCGGCGAACGTGATCCGGGTGCCGGAGATCGTCGTCAGGTCGCCGAGCGGGAAGAGCAGCGCCCCGACCACCATCGCCGAGGTGGCGACGACGAGCGTGGCCACCAGGCAGAAGGCGATCGTGGTCGCGTACTTGGTGAGCAGCAGGCGGGTGCGGCCGGCGGGCGCCACCAGGAGGTAGCGGAGCGTCCCGGCGTTGGCCTCGCCCGCGATCGCGTCGCCCGCGACGACCCCGATCGCCATCGGCAGGAAGAACGGAAGCGTCGCGGCCAGCGCCGTGAACACCAGGAACAGTCCGTTGTTGGTGATCTGCGAGATGAACGCCGGCCCGCCGCCGCCTCCGCGGCCGGCCGGGGACCCGTCGCCGGTCTCGATCCTGACCGCGATCCCGACCAGGACCGGCACCGCCGCCAGCACGCCCAGCAGGGCGAGCGTGCGCCAGCGCCGGAAGGTGGTCACGAGTTCGCTGCCCAGCAGGCCGAGGGTCCACGACGGGCCGGGCCGGCGGGGGGCGTCCGCCACTCCGGCCGGGACGGCCGCCTCAACCCGCGACATCGAACCCCTCCCCCGTCAGGGCCACGAACGCGTCCTCCAGCGAGGCCCGTTCGACCCCGAAGCCACGCACCCGGACACCCGCGCTCACCAGTGCCGCGTTCACCTCGGCGAGATCCCTCCCGGGCGGTTCGCCGGTCACCCGGTCCTCGGCCACGACGATGTCGCCGACGCCCTGCTCCTTCAGCACCCTGGCCGCGTCGCCCGGGTCGGGCGTGGTCACCACCAGTCGGCCGCGCGCCCCCGCGGCCAGGTCGGAGACCGCTCCCTGGGTGACGAGCCGCCCCCGCGTCATCACCGCGGCATGGGTGCACACCTGCTCGATCTCGTCGAGCAGGTGCGAGGAGAGGAAGACGGTCGTGCCGTCGGAGGCCAGTTCCCGCACCAGGGTCCGGATCTCCCGCATGCCCTGCGGGTCGAGACCGTTGGTCGGCTCGTCCAGGACGAGCAGCCGGCGCGGCTGGAGGAGCGCGGCCGCCAGACCGAGCCGCTGTTTCATGCCGAGGGAGTACGCCTTCGCCTTCTTGCCCGCCGCGGCCGACAGGCCCACCCGGTCCAGCGCCTGCGCGACGCGGGTGCGCCGGGTGCGCGGGTCGGCCGTCGGGTCGGCGGCGTCGTACCTCGTCAGGTTGTCGCGGCCGGAGAGGAAACCGTAGAGGGCGGGGCCCTCGATGAGCGCGCCGACCTGCGGCAGCACGACGCGCGAGGCGCTGGGCATGGACCGGCCCAGCACCCGCGCCGTGCCCGAGGTGGGCGCGATCAGGCCCATCAGCATGCGGATGGTGGTGGTCTTGCCGGAGCCGTTCGGGCCGAGGAAGCCGAAGACGCTGCCCGCCGGGACGGTCAGGTCGAGACCGTCCACGGCGAGCTGTCCGCCGCGGTAGCGCTTGGTCAGGCCGCGGGTGTCGATGACCCCGGCACCGGCATGCGCACCGGCGTCGGCATCCGCGTCCCGCGGCGGCGCTTGCGTGGCGGACGGCTCGTCCATCGGCTCCCTCGTTTCGTCGTACCCGCCTCAGTGACCGGCGTCCGCCGCCTTGACCAGCGCGCCCTTGGTGACCGCGCCGACGTAGACCTTGCCGTCGTCCGTGATCAGGGCGTTCACCAGCCGGGTGGAGAAGACCGTGCCCGAACCGAACTTGCCGGTGACCTTGTCGCCGAGCGAGCCGAGGAAGCCACCGAGGTCGCCGGCCGGACCGGCGGCGCCGTCGGCGGAACCGGTGGGCAGGCCGCTCTTGCTGCCGGAGTCGAAGGTGGCGATGGAGGTCCAGCCCTCGCCGATGACCTTGGCCTCGCCGGGACCGTCGGAGCCCGTGAGACCCGAGAGGCCCGGGAAGCCTTCGAGGCCCTGCGCGCCCTTGGCGCCCTTCGCGCTGTCGTCCCGGGACTTCCCGCTCTCCCGGCCCTGCCCGTGGTCGCCGTCCTCGGTGACCTTGGCCCCCTTGGGCGGGGTGAAGCGGAAGGTCGACGCGGCGGGCTCGGCGAAGCTGATCCGGGTGAAGCCCACGTCCACCACGGCCGCGCCGCCACCGGCCGGGGTCAGCGTGAACTTCAGCGGCAGCCCGGTCTTCGCATCCACGGCCACGCTGATCGTGCCGACCGTGCTGCCGGACTGCTTGGGCTTGACGAGCAGCTTGTACGCGTCCCGCCCGGCGACCTGCATGGTGCCGTCGACGGTCACGGACGTGGTGTCGTCGACCGACTTCAAGGCCTCCTCGGTGAGGCCCTCGGGGGTCGCCGGGACCGGCTCCTCGCGGCTGTCGCCCTTGGCCGCGCTCTCGTCCGCGGTCGAGTGGTAGACCTCGTTGGACTTGCTGTCGTAGCCCCAGACGTCCTTGCCGTCGTGGATGACGCTGTACTCGGCGGCGCTCTCCAGCAGCGAGAGCTTCTGCCGGTCCGGCCCGTCGGTCGCGACCCGCAGGGTGTGCGTGCCGGAGGCGAGTTCGGTCAGCCTGGCGGACGGGTCCGCGCTCGACCCGTCGCCGGCGGAGCCCGTGGCGCCCGACAGCAGGCCGCTCTCCAGTCCGCCGAGATCGGGGAGCCCCAGGTCCGTGGTGATCTTCACCGTGCCGGACAGTTGCTCCACGTCCGACTGGGCGATCCTGTCGATGAGTTGCTGCGCGGTGATCTTCGGAAGGTCGGGGTCCCCGGAGGAGGCGAGTGCCGGGACGAGCCCGATGGTCGCCGCGGCCACCCCCACCACCGCGACCGGAACGACGTACCGAGCGGCCGTACGGCGCCCGGAGCGCAGGTCGTCGGCCTCCCCGGCGGTCGTACCGGTCGCACCGGTCGTGCTGTCGTCGGATTCGTACGGTGCCATGTGTGCCCTACCTCCGTGGTCGGCGGCGGCTGTCCGTCTCGGCGCGTCCTCGCACTCGTGGTCCCACCCTGAGCCGCCATTCTCACCCGAATCGGTGAGGAGTGGTGTTTTCCGTTGTGTCCATCTCACCAAAACGGGGCTGTCGAAGCGTCAGACCGCGGGATCAACTCCGCGTACTGCTGGGGTATGACACGAAGAGGCGGTGCAGCGCCCGACCCGTAGGGGTCGCGCACGGCACCGCACTCGTCCGACTCGGCACCTGCCGTCCGGCCCCCGCGGCGGGGCAGCCGGACGGAAGTCCCGGGGCCTGCCCGGGGACGGAGCCCTGGAGCCTGCCCGGCAGGGCCTAGCCGGCCCGGTGCACCACCGCGTCGCACAGCTCCACCAGCGCCCGCTTCGCGTCGCACTCCCGCAGCGGTGCCAGCGCGGCGCGCGCGTCCTGCGCGTACCGCACGGTGTCCTTGCGGGCCTGCTCCAGCGCGGGGTGCCCGCGCAGCGCCGCCAGCGCCTCCGTCAGCTTCGCGTCGTCGCTCAGGTCGGAGTCCAGCAGCTCGCACAGCGCGATGTCCTCCGCCAGTCCCAGCCGTGCCGCCCGCTCCCGCAGCCGCAGCACCGGGAGCGTGGGGATGCCCTCCCGCAGATCCGTGCCGGGCGTCTTGCCCGACTCACGGGAGTCCGACGCGATGTCCAGCACGTCGTCGGCGAGCTGGAAGGCGACTCCCAGCCGCTCCCCGTACTGCGTCAGCACGTCCACGACCGTCTCGTCCGCCCCGGACATCATCGCCCCGAACCGGCACGACACCGCCACCAGCGATCCGGTCTTGCCACCCAGTACGTCCAGGTAGTGCTCGACCGGGTCACGCCCGTCCTGCGGCCCCGCCGTCTCCAGGATCTGCCCGGTCACCAGCCGCTCGAACGCCTCCGCCTGCACCCGCACCGCCTCGGGCCCGAGGTCGGCCAGGATGTGCGACGCCCGCGCGAACAGGAAGTCACCGGTGAGGACCGCGACGGCGTTGCCCCAGCGGGTGTTCGCGCTGTCCACCCCGCGCCGCACCTCGGCCTCGTCCATGACGTCGTCGTGGTACAGCGTGGCGAGGTGCGTCAGCTCCACGACCACCGCCGACGGCACGATCCCCGGCGCGTACCGGTCCCCGAACTGCGCGGCGAGCATCACGAGCAGCGGCCGGAAACGCTTCCCGCCCGCCCGCACCAGATGCTGCGCGGCCTCCGTGATGAAGGGGACCTCGCTCTTGGTGGCCTCGAGCAAGCCTTCCTCGACAGCCGCCAATCCGGCCTGGACATCGGCTTCCAGAGCCTGGTCCCGCACGCTCAGCCCGAACGGCCCGACGACGGTCACGAGGGGTCTCCTGTCTGCTGGTGTCCACTGGCGCTTGCACGGTTTGTCGATAGGTCGCTGCCACCACCTCAAGTCAGCGTATCCGGTCACGTTTCGATCACCGATAGCCCCCACGGTTACCGGCCAGGCGGTACCGGCTCATGCCCGAGATGTTTCCCGACAGGCGACAAGGCAGGTGTTCGACCGTTTTCTACGGACAGGACGACGCCTGTCGGCATACCGCAGAGGCGGACCGGAAGCACCCGACCGAGTTCACGCCCCCGCCGCGCGCCACACACTCCGCGGCGGGCGCGCCGGGCACAGTACGGCGACACCCCGCCAGATGTTACAGAAACACACTCTAATAACCTTTATGTCCGATTTGCCGCTATTAATTACAGAATTCCACTTGGCGGTAAATGCGATCGGCTGCATAAACAGTGAATTGGCTCACACGGGCACATAAATGGATGCATCCGCCACTTACCTCCGCTACCCCTCCCCGGCAAGCGAGTTGAGCCTTGGCAACCGCAAAGGATCAAGTGCACCAAATGCCTCAGACCAAGGTCAAATGGGGCGAGGTGTGAACCAGTCGCTTGTTCCGGACATGTGCTCTCGCATACGTTCCCGGCGAGTCGGGCGGACGCCTAATCCTGCCGCCGCCCTTCAACACCACCGACGAACACACTCGTACGGCAGGAGCGGGGGAACCAGGTAAGCCGCCGGACCGGGCATCGCCCCCGGAACGGCTCGGGGTTGAGCCGCGTCGCCACAGTGCGGCGCGGACGGGCACCTCCCGGCCCGAACCCGACAGCTCACCTCGCAGGCACCGGAGAGGAAACACGCCATGCACGCTGCCGGTAACAGCCGTCGCGCCCGATTCGTCCGCACCCTCGCCGTCGCCGGTACCGGCGCCGCCGTGCTCGCCATGCCGCTCCTCGGCGCCACCAGCGCCTCCGCGGCCACCACCACGTCCGTGACCAAGGCCCCGAACTACACCAACAACCTCGACGGCTGGATCCGGCAGTCGCTGTCTGTCATGGCCCAGCACAACATCCCGGGCAGCTACAACGGGATCTACCGCAACGTGATGCGCGAGTCCTCCGGCAACCCGCGCGCCATCAACCTCTGGGACTCCAACGCGGCCAAGGGCATCCCGTCCAAGGGCCTGCTCCAGGTCATCGACCCGACCTTCGCCGCGTACCACGTGGGCGGCACGTCGTTCGACATCTACGACCCGGTCGCGAACATCACGGCCGCCTGCAACTACGCCGCCAAGCGCTACGGCTCGATCGACCGCGTGTTCAGCGCCTACTGACCGGCCCGCCCGGGACGGTCAGACCTCTCCGGGAAAGAGTCTCTCGAGGACGACGGCGATGCCGTCGTCCTCGTTCGACAGGGTGATCTCGTCGGCCACGGACTTGAGTTCGGGATGGGCGTTGGCCATCGCCACGCCGTGGGCGGCCCAGTCGAACATGGGGATGTCGTTGGGCATGTCGCCGAAGGCCACGGCGTGTTCGGCGCGCAGGCCGAGGTGCTCGGCGGCCAGCGCCAGACCGGTCGCCTTGGTGATGCCGCACGGCTGGAGCTCGACGGTCCCCGGCCCCGACATGGTGACCGTCGCCAGCGAGCCCACCACCGAGCGGGCCGTCGCCGCCAACTCGTCGTCGGACAGGGCGGGATGGCGCAGCAGAACCTTGCTGATGGGTTCGCACCACAGATCTTCGCGCCGCCCGACCCGTACCGCGGGCAGGGTCGGGTGCGGCATCAGATAGCCCGGCTCGATGAGCGTGAGGCCGTCGACCCCGTCCTGGTCGACGGCCGCGTACACCTGCCCCACCTCGGCCTCGATCTTGCCGAGGGCGGTCTCGGCCAGCTCCCGGTCGAGGGTGACCGACCACAGCAGCCGGTCCGCGCCCGCGTCGTACAACTGCGCGCCCTGCCCGCACACCGCGAGCCCGACGCAGCCGATGTCCTCGAGCAGCGGCCGCACCCTCGGCGCCGGGCGGCCCGTCACCACGAGGTGCCGGGCACCGGCCCGGGTCACCCGCGCGAGTGCGGCCAGGGACCGGTCGGAGAGCGTGTCGTCGCCGCGCAGCAACGAGCCGTCCAGATCGGTGGCGACGAGTGAGAACGCGAGGGAGGCGGCCATGATCAGAGAATACGGACCCCGCGCCCTCGCGACTCACCACTGTTTCGGCCCCAAGTGAGGCCTGCGGGCTCCTTGTTCGCTCCCCTCAGCCGTGGGCCGCCGTCAGGTGCTCGGCCAGCCGTGGGGAGGCGAACTCGGTGCCGCACACGAACCGCATGACCGGGCCGTACGAGGCCGCCGCCGGCAGTCCGGTGAAGTACAGACCCGGTACGGACGACACATAGCCCGCGCCCAGCTCGGGAGTGCCTCGGCTCACCACGAGCTCGGCACGCAGCCGGTGGCCCAGGAAGTCCATCGCCGCCATGTCCACCCGGTAGCCGGTCGCCGCTATGACATGGTCGGCGGACAGCCGGTGGGTACCGCTCGAGTACGGGGTGACGGTCAGCGTCGCCCGGCCGTCCGCCGTGCCCGCCTCGACGATCCGCTCGACCTCGGTGACCTGCACCTTTCCCTCGAAGCGGTCGCGCAGCCACCAGGCGCCGAGCGGACCGAGCACGCGGCGGACCAGGTAGTGGCGGGCCTGGGCCGGCAGGTACCGGTAGGGGTGCGGGTAGTAGCTGAGCGCCCACAGCGACCAGGCGCGGCCGAAGGGGGACTCGGGGCGCAGCCGCGGCTGCTTCCACGGGGGTGCGCCGAAGGCCACCCGGCCATGGCCGCGCGAGACCACGCGCACCTGCGCGCCCGCCTCCGCCGCCAGCGCCGCCGTCTCCAGCGCGGACTGGCCCGCGCCGACCACGATGAGTTCCCGGCCGGAGAAGCGGCCGAGGTCGTGGTGCTGGGAGCTGTGGGAGACCGGGCCGGTGGGCGAGGGCCCGTGCGCCCCGGCGACGGTCAGCTCGGGCGGCAGATGGGACAGTCCGGCCAGGCCCGTGGCCACGACGACCGCGCGAGCGGTGAACGACTCACCGGAGTCCAGTTTCAGTTCGAAGCCCGAGCCGCGGGGTTCCCCGGCCCTGCGGTCCACGGAGACCACCCGCACCCGCTCCAGTCGGGGCACCAGTCGCTGCTGGAACCACTCGCCGTAGGCGATGAAGGTCTCGGCGGGGATGATGTCCTCGTCCGTCACGAGCCGGCGTATGCCGGCCGCGTCGCAGTAGTCGGCGAGGGTGTGGCCGGCCTGCGGCGCGTCGATGCTGGAGGCCGCGGGCGTCGACTTCAGCAGCATGCCCGCGGGCATGTGGTCGCGCCAGCTGACCATGGGGTCGCCGAAGACGCGGACGGGGACACCGCGCGCCCGCAGATGGGCGGCGGTCGACAGGCCGAAAGGTCCGGCGCCGATGACTGCTACGGGTTGGCTCACGAAGTCCCTCCCCAGGACGTCACTTCGTCACTTCGTGGTGGTGCCGCCGCGGCGGTTGGTGCGCCACAGCTGATACAGGTGTTTCGCGCCCGGCCGCACGAAGCGCGCGAGCATCGTGAAGAACGGCCGCAGGTCGTCACCCGCCAGCCAGGCCAGCTCCGTGCCGCTCGCCCGCGCCGGCGCGTGCGGCGTCGTATAGCCGCTGCGGCGGTAGGCCAGCAGGGCGGGCAGGTCGATGTTCTCCACGAGATACCGGCGGCCGGTTCGCTGTTCCCCCTCCGGAACGGCACGCCCGGTCAGATCCAGATGCATGGCGCGCACGACGTCCACCCTCGTCCCGCTCTCGAAGAGCCGGAACTGGGCGCCCATGCGCGGGTTGAAGTCGAGGAGTTTGTACTGTCCGTCGCGCCGGTCGAAGCGCAGGTCGAGGTCGATGATTCCGGTGAAGCCGATCTGTTTGATGAAACGTGCGGCGAGGTCCGCGAGCTCCGGATTGTCGACGACGTAGGCATTCGCCGTCATCCCCGCGTGCGGCGGCCAGGAGCGGACCTTCACTCCGGTGAACATCGCCAGCGGGGTCGAGTCCCGGTCGAAGTAGGCGTGCACGATCCAGTCCTCGGCCTCCTCCCGCGGCAGGTACTCCTGGAGGATCACCCCGGGGTCGCCGGGGCGGCCGACCCAGTCGCGGGCGAGCGCGAGCAGGCCCTCACGGGTGGCGATCCTCGTCGTCCCGTTCACCGCCGGCCGTTCACGGCGCACGAACGCCTCACGGTTCTTGGCCACCACCGGGAAGCGGGCCTTCTCGGCGAAGGCGACGATGTCGTCGTAGGACTGCGGGAAGACCGCCGACGGGCTCGGGATGCCGTGTTCCACGCACAGTTCGTGCAGGCCCTGCTTGCTGGCCAGCCGGCGCGGCAGCTCCGGCTCGACCCGCGGGAAGAGGAAGCTGTCGCCGAGCGCTTCCTGGTGCTCGGCGATCAGGACCGCGGCCTCCTCGTCGGTGGGGACGAGCACGGCGGGACGGCCGATCCGGCGGCCGATCCGCAGCAGCCCCTCCACCAGGTACGCCGGCTCCTCGGTGCCGGTGGTCGGCCAGACGAACGCCCGCTCCAGATAGCGGGAGGCCGCCGCGGGTGTGTAACGGTCCTCGGTTATCGCGTACATCGGGACGCCCAGGCGGCCCAGACTGCGGATCGCTCCGACCCCGCCGTGGTGCAGCGGATAGTCGCCGAACTTGACGATCAGGCCCGGCACGCCGGCGTCGGCCTGTAAAGGCACGCTGCCGCCGCCCATGGCCACGGGTCCCCCCACGTGTCCCCCTCCACGGACCGGACCCACCCCGTCCGTGTCCCGAAAAAGACGCTAAGCCGGAATTGACCACTCCGACAACCCCAAAAGGGACATTGCAAACTCTTTAGACACTGCCCAAGACAGGCAACTCGGCCGTAACGTGTGGCGCGGCCACATGGAACGCACCGTGTGGCACGAACAGACGGAAAGCACCGCACGCATCCGAGAGTGAGGCAGCACCCATGCCCCCCTTCGACGTCCCCGAGGGCGATCCCTTCGGGCCGCACAACCTGCCGTACGGCGTCTTCTCCCCCGCGGGTCCGGACTCCGCCGAACGCAGGGTCGGTGTCCGGCTCGGCGATCACGTCCTCGACGCGGGGGCCGCGGCCCGGGCGCTCGGCTCGCCGTACGCCTCCGTGCTCGCCCGCCCCACCCTCAATCCGCTGCTGGCGGCCGGCCGCACGGTGTGGTCCGACGTACGGCGCGCGCTGACCGGGTGGGTGACCGTGCCGGCCCACCGGCAGGTCGTCGAGCCGTTCCTCCACCCGCTGTCGTCGGTGACCCTGCATCTGCCGTTCGAGGTCGCCGACTACGTGGACTTCTACGCCTCGGAGAACCACGCCCGCAACGTCGGGCAGATCTTCCGCCCGGACGCGGCGGACTCCCTGACCCCGAACTGGAAGCACCTGCCCATCGGTTACCACGGACGGTCCGGCACGGTCGTGGTCTCGGGCACGGACGTCGTCCGGCCGTCGGGCCAGCGCAAGGCGCCCACGGACGAGGCACCGGTCTTCGGCCCGTCGGTCCGGCTGGACATCGAGGCCGAGGTCGGCTTCGTGGTGGGGACGCCCTCGGAGCTGGGCCGGCCGGTGGCGCTCGGGGACTTCGAGGAGCACGTCTTCGGACTGTGCCTCCTGAACGACTGGTCCGCACGCGACATCCAGGCCTGGGAGTACGTGCCGCTCGGCCCGTTCCTCGGCAAGTCCTTCGCCACCTCGGTGTCGGCGTGGATCACGCCGCTGGACGCGCTGGAGGAGGCGCGGGTGGCACCGCCCGTCCGCACGCACGCCCTGCTGCCCTACCTGGACGACTCGGGCGAGGAACCCGGCGGCTACGACCTGCGCATCTCCGTCGCGATCAACGGCCATGTCGTGTCCGAGCCGCCCTTCTCCGGCATGTACTGGACCGCCGCCCAGCAGCTCGCCCACATGACCGTGAACGGCGCCTCGCTGCGCACGGGTGACCTGTACGGGTCGGGCACGGTCAGCGGTCCCACCGAACGCGAGCGCGGCTCCCTGCTGGAGCTGACCTGGAACGGCCGCGACCCCCTCGAACTCCCCGACGGGAAGCGGGCGTTCCTGGAGGACGGCGACGTGGTGACCATGACCGCGTGGGCGCCGGGTCCGAACGGGCTGCGGGTGGGCCTCGGAGAGGTGACGGGACGCGTGGTGCCGCGCGACTGACCGGCACGGGTGCGCGCGGTCCGGGCCGGGGAAGGCGCGGCCGACCCCGGCCCGGGCCCCGGCCCCGGTCTCCCCGGACGAAGGACCTTCTTCCGGCGCCCGGCGACCGCATACTGGCGGTGGACGCACGACGCGCCGGACGACGCGCGTGCCGTACCGCCCGAAGAGCCGTGTGCCGAACCCACCGCCCGACCGCCGCACCACCCCACGCTCCACCCGCGCACCCCGTTGTCTCCACGCACCCCGCTCCACCCGTACGCCCCTGACATCCACCCCCCTCCGATCAGGATCCGGAGCCCGTGGCATGACCGTCTGCCTGCTCCTGTTGAGCGCCGTCGCCCTGGCCGCCGCCGTACCGATCCCCCGTGCGCTGACCCGCGCCGTATGGCCGGAGCGAGAACCCGTGGTCGCGCTGTGGGTGTGGCAGTGCCTGGTCGCCACCGTGCTGCTGTGCTGTCTGACGGCTCTCGTGCTGAGCGCCGCCGCCGTCTTCCACACCGTCCGCGTCCGGGTCTTCGCGCCCGCGCCGCCGTCCGTGACCGAGGCCTACGACCTGTCCGGCACACCGCCCTGGGCGACCGCCGTCACCCTGCTGCTGGCCTGCGGGGCCGCCTGGACCACGGCGATGCTGGCCCGCGAACTGGTCGAGGCCCGGCGCAGCCGCGGCCTGGCCCGCGCCCACCTGCGCGAACGCGCCCCCGATCTGCCGCCCGGCCTGCCCCGCGCCCGGGGGCCGCTGCTGGTGCTGGAGGACGAGTACCCCGACGCCTGGTGGCTGCCCGGTCACCCGCCCCAGCTGGTCGTCACCACGGGGGCCCTGCACCGGCTCACCGCGCACCAGCTCGACGCCGTCCTCACCCATGAGCGCGACCACGCCCGCGCCCATCACGACTGGCTGCTGCATCTGTCCACGGCCCTGGCCACCGGCTTCCCCCGGGTCCCCCTGTTCACCCACTTCTGCGAACAGACCCACCGGCTGGTGGAGCTCGCCGCCGACGACACGGCCTCCCGCCGCTGCGGCCATCTGACCACCGCGCTGGCCCTCATCGAACTGAACCAGCACCGCGGCGTGCTCTCCTGCGCCTCCAGTCACCGTCTGCTGGGCGAGCGGGTCGACCGCCTGCTCGCGCCGCCGCCGCGCCTGGGCCGCAGGGACCGGGCCCTGACGACGACGGTGGCCGCGCTGGTCCCGCTCCTCCCGCTGCTGATCACCTTCGCACCGGCGCTGACGGCACTGAGCTGACGGCACTGAGCCGACCGCGCCCGGCGGCCCCCCTCGGGCCCCGGACTACATCCAGTCGTCGGGCTCCGGCTCGGCGTCCATCTCGGGCCAGTCGTCGTCTCCGTGACCGGTGTCTCCCCGATGGGCGTCGCCCGCCGGGGCCGACTCCGCCCTCGCCGTCCCGCCCTGGGCGGCCAGGGCCGCGATCACACCCTCCCCGTACGTCGCCAGCTTCTTCTCGCCGACCCCGCCGATCCCGCCGAGCTGGGCGACGGACGTGGGCCACACGGTGACGATCTCCCGGAGCGTGGCGTCGTGGAAGATGACGTACGCCGGGACCCCCTGCTCACGGGCCTGCTCCGCACGCCAGGCGCGCAGTGCCTCGAAGGCGGGCAGCAGTTCCTCGGGCAGCTCGGCCGCGGCGGCCCTGGGCTTGCGCTCACCCCGGCCGGAGGAGCCGGTCCGCGCGGCCGCGGGCTTCTTCGGTTCCTTGCGCAGCGCCACCTCACGCTCGCGCCGCAGCACCGCGCCGCTGTCCTCGGTCAGCACCAGCGTGCCGTACTCCCCCTCGACCGCGAGCAGCCCCTGCGCCAGCAGCTGCCGCACGACACCACGCCACTCGCCCTCGGCCAGATCCTCGCCGATGCCGAACACGGACAGCTGGTCGTGGTCGAACTGGATCACCTTGGCGGTGCGCTTGCCCATCAGGATGTCGACGATCTGCACCGCGCCGAACTTCTGCCCGCGCTCCCGCTGCAACCGCACCACCGTCGACAGCACCTTCTGGGCCGCGACCGTGCCGTCCCAGGTCTCGGGCGGGGTGAGACAGGTGTCGCAGTTGCCGCAGCCCGCCGGGCCCGGTTCCTGCCCGAAGTAGGCGAGGAGCTGTCCGCGGCGGCACCGGGCGGTCTCGCACAGCGCCAGCATCGAGTCCAGGTGCGCGGCGGCCCGGCGGCGGAACGCCTCGTCGCCCTCGCCGGACTGGATCAGCTTGCGCTGCTGGACGACGTCGTTGAGCCCGTAGGCCATCCAGGCCGTCGAGGGCAGTCCGTCGCGGCCGGCGCGGCCCGTCTCCTGGTAGTAGCCCTCGACCGACTTGGGCAGGTCGAGGTGGGCGACGAACCGTACGTCGGGCTTGTCGATGCCCATGCCGAAGGCGATGGTCGCCACCACGACCAGGCCTTCCTCCCGCAGGAACCGCGACTGGTGGGCCGCGCGCGTGCCCGCGTCCAGCCCCGCGTGGTAGGGCACCGCCTCGACGCCGTTGCGGCTCAGGAACTCCGCCGTCTTCTCGACCGAATTGCGCGAGAGGCAGTACACGATGCCCGCGTCGCCCGCGTGCTCCTCGCGCAGGAAGCTCAGCAGCTGCTTCTTGGGATCGGCCTTGGGCACGATCCGGTACTGGATGTTCGGCCGGTCGAAGCTCGCCTCGAAGTGCCGGGCCCTCGGCATGTTCAGGCGCTGGGTGAGCTCCTGGTGGGTCGCGCGGGTGGCCGTGGCCGTGAGGGCGATCCGCGGGACGTCCGGCCAGCGCTCGCCGAGCAGGGACAGGGCGAGATAGTCGGGACGGAAGTCGTGGCCCCACTGGGACACGCAGTGCGCCTCGTCGATCGCGAAGAGCGCGATCTTGCCGCGGGAGAGCAGGTCCAGCGTGGAGTCGAGGCGCAGCCGCTCCGGTGCCAGGTACAGCATGTCGAGCTCACCGGCGAGGAACTCGGCCTCGACCGTCCGCCGCTCGTCGAAGCCCTGCGTGGAGTTCATGAAGCCCGCGCGCACACCCAGCGCCCGCAAGGCGTCCACCTGGTCCTGCATCAGCGCGATGAGCGGGGAGACGACGATGCCCGTACCCGGTCTGACCAGGGACGGGATCTGGTAGCACAGCGACTTGCCGCCGCCGGTCGGCATCAGCACCACGGCGTCCCCGCCGGCCACCACGTGCTCGACGATCGCTTCCTGCTCGCCGCGGAACGCTCCGTATCCGAAGACCCGGTGCAGCGTGGCCAGCGCCTCGCTGTCCGTCACCTCTGGCATCTCGCTGATCCCGCCCGTCGCGCCCATCGCCCTGCTCTCGTACGTCGTCCCTCGACCACTGCCCCCACGATAGGGGTCCGCACCGACAGCGCCGGAGTTGTCCACAGAACCGACGGCCCCTCGGTCGTCCACAGGCCACCCGGCACCCTTGCGTGTCAAGGACACGAGCATCGTTCACACGTTCGCGGGAGACCTGCCCGTTTGCGACGGATAGTCTGATTGCACCGGCGAGACTCCGTCCCATGGGAGCACTGATGAGCGTCGCACCGAAGGCGTCCACGCCCAGCTGGCCGACCCCGCCGGAAGGCGGCTGGACCGCCGACGACCTGGACCGCCTCCCGAATCTTCCTCCGCACACGGAATTGATCGACGGGAGCCTGGTCTTCGTGAGTCCGCAGACCATCTTTCACGAGCGCGCCATCGATTTCCTCAAATGGCAGCTCCAGTCACTGGCGCCTGCGGACCTCGAGGTGTTCCGCGAGTTCACCATCGACCTCGACAGCCAGAACAGGCCGGAGCCGGATGTGGTCGTCGTACGCGAGGACGTGGTCCAGGACACGGACCAGACGCGCTTCCCCGTCGAGTCCGTGGTCCTGGCCGTCGAGGTCGTCTCCGAGGACTCCGTCTCCCGGGACCGCGAGACCAAGCCCCTGAAGTACGCCCGTGCCAAGATCCCCCACTACTGGCGGGTCGAGAACGAGAAGGGCCGCGCCGTGGTGCACGTCTTCGAGCTGGAACCCACCACCGGCACCTACACCAGCACCGGCATCTTCCGCGAACGGCTGAAGACCGACGTCCCGTTCCCGATGGATCTGGACCTGACGAAGATCAAGGCCCGCCGCGACGGCGGCCGGTGACGGACCACCCTTGATCGCGCGGCTGCCCGGCACCCCTCCGCGGGTGCCGGGCAGCCGTGTCTCGCGGTGTCGTGGGTCAGCGCACGAACACCCCCGCCTGGCCGGCCAGGTCCAGGAAGTACTGCGGCGCCACACCGAGGACCAGGGTCACCGCGACGCCGACCGCGATCGCGGTCATCGTCAGCGGCGACGGCACCGCGACCGTCGGACCCTCCGGCTTCGGTTCGCTGAAGAACATCAGCACGATCACCCGGATGTAGAAGAACGCCGCGATCGCCGACGAGATCACACCGACCACGACCAGCGGGGCCGCCCCGCCCTCCGCCGCCGCGCGGAACACCGCGAACTTCCCGGCGAAGCCGGAGGTCAGCGGGATGCCCGCGAAGGCCAGCAGGAACACCGCGAACACGGCCGCCACCAGCGGCGACCTACGGCCGAGACCCGCCCACTTGGACAGGTGCGTCGCCTCGCCGCCCGCGTCGCGGACGAGGGTGACGACCGCGAACGCGCCGATCGTCACGAACGAGTACGCGCCCAGGTAGAAGAGCACCGAGGACACGCCGTCCGGTGTGGTCGCGACGACACCGGCGAGGATGAATCCCGCGTGCGCGATCGAGGAGTACGCCAGCAGCCGCTTGATGTCGGTCTGGGTGATCGCGACGATCGCGCCGCCCAGCATCGTGACGATCGCGACGCCCCACATGACGGGCCGCCAGTCCCAGCGCAGGCCAGGCAGGATGACGTACAGCAGTCGCAGCAGCGCGCCGAAGGCCGCGACCTTGGTCGCCGCCGCCATGAATCCGGTCACCGGTGTCGGGGCGCCCTGGTACACGTCCGGCGTCCACATGTGGAACGGGACCGCGCCCACCTTGAACAGCAGGCCCATGGCGAGCAGCGCGGTGCCGACGAGCAGCAGCGCGTCGTTGCCCATGGTGCCGGCGAGCGCCGGGTCGACGCTGGTGACCCTGCCCTCGACGACCTGCGCGATGGTGGCGTACGACACCGACCCGGCGTACCCGTACAGCAGGGCGATGCCGAAGAGCGTGAACGCGGAGGCGAAGGCGCCGAGCAGGAAGTACTTGACGGCGGCCTCCTGCGACATGAGCCGCTTGCGGCGGGCCAGCGCGCAGAGCAGGTACAGCGGGAGCGAGAAGACCTCCAGGGCCACGAACAGCGTCAGCAGGTCGTTGGCCGAGGGGAAGACCAGCATGCCGGAGACCGCGAAGAGCAGCAGCGGGAAGACCTCGGTGGTGGTGAACCCGGCCTTCACGGCCGCCTTCTCGCTGTCGCTGCCGGGCACGGACGCGGCCTGTGCCGCGAACGAGTCGACCCGGTTGCCGTGCGCCTGCGGGTCGAGGCGGCGTTCGGCGAACGTGAACAGGCCGACCAGGGCGGTCAGCAGGATCGTGCCCTGGAGGAACAGGGACGGTCCGTCGACCGCGATCGCGCCCATCGCCGCGATGTGCGCCTTGGTGGTGCCGTAGCCGCCGGCCGCGAGGGCGATCACCGCGGCGAAGGCGGCGACGAGCGCCACCGCGGACACGAACAGCTGTGCGTGGTAACGGGACTTGCGGGGCACGAACGCCTCGACCAGCACCCCGATGATCGCGGCGCCCACGACGATCAGGGTGGGCGAGAGCTGCCCGTATTCGATCTTCGGCGTTTCGATCTTCGAGATCGGGCCGGCCGCGGTTGCCGCGGTTGTCCACAGGCTGTGGACGGCTGTTGCGCTCACTTGGCCGCCTCCACCTCGGGCTGGGGGTCCTTCTTCTGGACGTCGGACAGGGTCTGCTTGACCGCCGGGTTGACGATGTCCGTGACGGGCTTCGGGTAGACACCCAGGAAGATCAGCAGGACGATCAACGGCGCGACGACCAGGAGTTCGCGGGCCCTGAGGTCCGGCATCGCCTCGACCTCCGTCTTCACCGGGCCCGTCATCGTCCGCTGGTAGAGGACGAGGGTGTAGAGCGCGGCGAGGACGATGCCGAAGGTGGCGATGACGCCGATCGCCGGATAGCGCGCGAACGTGCCGACCAGCACCAGGAACTCGCTGACGAACGGCGCCAGACCCGGCAGGGAGAGGGTCGCCAGACCACCGATCAGGAAGGTGCCCGCGAGGACCGGGGCCACCTTCTGCACGCCGCCGTAGTCGGCGATGAGCCGGGAGCCGCGCCGGGAGATCAGGAAGCCCGCGACCAGCATCAGCGCGGCCGTCGAGATCCCGTGGTTGACCATGTAGAGCGTGGCGCCGGACTGGCCCTGGCTGGTCATCGCGAAGATGCCCATGACGATGAACCCGAAGTGCGAGATCGACGCGTACGCCACCAGCCGCTTGATGTCACGCTGTCCGACGGCGAGCAGCGCCCCGTAGATGATGCTGATCAGCGCCAGTACGAGGATCGCGGGCGTCGCCCACTTCGAGGCCTCCGGGAAGAGCTGGAGGCAGTAGCGGAGCATCGCGAAGGTGCCCACCTTGTCGACCACCGCCGTGATGAGGACGGCGACCGGAGTGGTGGCCTCCCCCATCGCGTTGGGCAGCCAGGTGTGCAGCGGCCACAGCGGGGCCTTCACCGCGAAGGCGAAGAAGAAGCCCAGGAACAGCCAGCGTTCGGTGCTGGTCGCCATGTGCAGCGAGCCGTTCGCCCGCGCCTGCGCGATCTCCTGGAGGCTGAAGTTGCCGGCCACCACGTAGAGGCCGATCACCGCGGCCAGCATGATCAGACCGCCGACCAGGTTGTAGAGGAGGAACTTCACCGCCGCGTACGAGCGTTGCGTGGACGCGGCCGCCTCCCCGTGCTCGTGGGCACGGTCCCCGAAGCCGCCGATGAGGAAGTACATCGGGATCAGCATGGCTTCGAAGAAGACGTAGAAGAGGAAGACGTCGGTGGCCTCGAAGGAGAGGATCACCATCGCCTCGACGGCCAGGATCAGGGCGAAGAAGCCCTGCGTCGGCCGCCAGCGGCGGCTTCCGGTCTCCAGCGGGTCGGCGTCGTGCCAGCCCGCGAGGACGATGAACGGGATCAGCAGGGCGGTCAGCGCGATCAGCGCCACCCCGATGCCGTCCACGCCCAGCTCGTACCTGACCCCGAACTCCTTGATCCAGGCGTGGGACTCGGTGAGCTGGTACCGGTCGCCGCCCGGGTCGAACCGGACCAGGACGACGATCGCCAGAGCGAGGGTGGCGAGCGAGACGAGCAGCGCCAGCGCCTTGGCGACGTTGCGTCGGGCGGCCGGCACGGCGGCCGTGGCGATCGCCCCGACGGCCGGGAGCGTCGCCGTCGCTGTCAGCAGAGGAAAGGACATCGGTATCAGACCGCCCTCATCAGCAGGGTCGCGGCGACGAGGAGTGCCGCACCGCCGAACATCGAGACCGCGTACGACCGCGCGAAGCCGTTCTGCAGCCGGCGCAGCCGTCCGGAGAGCCCGCCGACCGAGGCCGCCGTGCCGTTGACGACGCCGTCGACCAGGGTGTGATCGACGTACACCAGGGAGCGCGTCAGGTGCTCCCCGCCGCGTACGAGGACGACGTGGTTGAAGTCGTCCTGGTAGAGGTCGCGGCGGGCGGCCCGGGTGAGCAGCGACCCGCGCGGGGCGACGACCGGGACCGGGCGCCGTCCGTACCGGGCGTACGCGAGGGCGACGCCGACGACGAGCAGGGCCGTGGTGACCAGGGTGACCGTCATCGGGCTGAGGGGCGAGTCGCCCTCGGCGTGCCCGGTGACGGGTTCCAGCCAGTTCAGGAAGCGGTCGCCGATGCTGAACAGGCCACCCGCGAAGACGGATCCGAAGGCCAGCACGATCATCGGGATCGTCATGGACCTGGGCGACTCGTGCGGGTGCGGCTCGTGGCCGTGCTCGTCGGGCTGCCAGCGCTTCTCGCCGAAGAACGTCATCAGCATCACGCGCGTCATGTAGAACGCGGTGATGGCCGCGCCGAGCAGGGCCGCGCCGCCGAGGATCCAGCCCTCGGTGCCGCCCTTGGCGAAGGCCGCCTCGATGATCTTGTCCTTGGAGAAGAAGCCGGACAGGCCCGGGAAGCCGATGATGGCGAGGTAGCCGAGGCTGAAGGTCGCGAAGGTGATCGGCATGTACTTCCTGAGGTCGCCGTACTTCCGCATGTCGACCTCGTCGTTCATGCCGTGCATGACCGAACCGGCGCCGAGGAACAGTCCGGCCTTGAAGAAGCCGTGGGTGACCAGGTGCATGATCGCGAAGACGTAGCCGATGGGGCCGAGGCCCGCGGCGAGCACCATGTAGCCGATCTGCGACATGGTCGAGCCGGCCAGTGCCTTCTTGATGTCGTCCTTCGCGCAACCGACGATCGCACCGAACAGGAGCGTGACCGCGCCGACGACGGTGACCACGAGCTGTGCGTCGGGGCTGCCGTTGAAGATCGCCGCGGACCGGACGATCAGGTACACGCCCGCGGTCACCATCGTCGCGGCGTGGATGAGGGCCGAGACCGGGGTCGGGCCCTCCATCGCGTCCCCGAGCCAGGACTGCAGCGGCACCTGGGCGGACTTGCCGCAGGCCGCGAGCAGCAGCATCAGGGCGATGGCGGTGAGCTTCCCGCCGGTCGCGTCACCGGCGAGACCGGGGTGCTCGTGGCTGCCGAGCACCGGACCGAAGGCGAAGGTCCCGAAGGTGGTGAACATCAGCATGATGGCGATCGACAGGCCCATGTCGCCGACGCGGTTGACCAGGAAGGCCTTCTTGGCCGCGGTGGCCGCGCTGGGCTTGTGCTGCCAGAAGCCGATGAGGAGGTACGAGGCGAGGCCGACGCCCTCCCAGCCGACGTACAGCAGAAGGTAGTTGTCGGCGAGGACGAGCAGCAGCATCGCCGCGAGGAACAGGTTCAGGTAGCCGAAGAAGCGGCGCCGCCGCTCGTCGTGCTCCATGTACCCGATCGAGTACAGGTGGATCAGCGAGCCGACGCCCGTGATCAGCAGCACGAAGGTCATCGACAGCTGGTCCAGGCGGAAGGCGACGTCCGCCTGGAAGCCCTCGACCGGGATCCAGCTGTACAGGTGCTGGGTCAGCGTCCGGTCCTCGGCGCTCCGGCCGAGCAGGTCGGCGAAGAGGACGACTCCGACGGCGAAGGAGGCGGCCGCCAGGGCGGTGCCGATCCAGTGGCCGACGGCGTCCAGCCGCCGGCCGCCGACCAGCAGGACGGCCGCTCCGAGCAGGGGCGCCGCGATCAGCAGCGCGATCAGGTTCTCCACGATTCTTCCGACCCCTTACAGCTTCATCAGGCTGGCGTCGTCGACCGAGGCCGAGTGGCGGGAACGGAACAGCGACACGATGATCGCCAGGCCCACCACGACCTCCGCGGCGGCGACGACCATCGTGAAGAAGGCGATGATCTGGCCGTCGAGATTGCCGTGCATCCGGGAGAAGACGACGAACGCGAGGTTGCAGGCGTTCAGCATGAGCTCGATGCACATGAAGACCACGATGGCGTTGCGCCGGATCAGTACGCCGGTGGCGCCGATCGTGAACAGCAGGGCCGCGAGATAGAGGTAGTTCACGGGGTTCACTTCGACGCCTCCTCGGTCCGCCGGAAGGTCGCCGGTTCGGCCTCCGTCCGCTCCAGGCGCTCCTCGGCACGCTGCTCCAGCGCACGGAGGTCGTTGAGCGCCTCGGTGGACACGTCACGGATCTGGCCGCGCTCGCGCAGCGTCTTGCTGACCGTGAGCTCGGACGGGGTGCCGTCGGGCAGCAGGCCCGCGATGTCCACGGCGTTGTGCCGGGCGTAGACACCCGGTGCCGGCAGCGGCGGCAGGTGCTTGCCCTCCCGTACCCGCTGTTCGGCCAGTTCGCGCTGCGTCTTCGCGCGCTCGGTGCGCTCGCGGTGGGTGAGCACCATGGCGCCGACGGCGGCGGTGATCAGCAGCGCGCCGGTGATCTCGAAGGCGAAGACGTACTTGGTGAAGAGCAGGGCGGCGAGCCCCTGCACATTGCCGTTCGCGTTGGCCTGTCCCAGGCCGTCGAACTCGGTGAGGGAGGCGTGGGCGATGCCGGCCAGCAGCAGGACGCCGAAGCCCAGACCACTGACGAGGGCCAGCCAGCGCTGGCCCTTGATGGTCTCCTTCAAGGAGTCGGCCGCCGTCACGCCGACGAGCATCACCACGAACAGGAACAGCATCATGATCGCGCCGGTGTAGACGACGATCTGCACGATGCCCAGGAAGTAGGCGCCGTTGGCGAGGTAGAACACCGCCAGGACGATCATGGTCCCGGCCAGGCAGAGCGCGCTGTGCACGGCCTTGCGCATGAAGACGGTGCCCAGGGCCCCGATCAGCGCGACCGAGCCGAGGACCCAGAACTGGAAGGCCTCTCCGGTCGAGGTGGAGTAGGCGGCGAGCTGCGCGCTCATGCCTTCACCTCCTGCTCCCCGGGCTGCTCGCCCTTGGAGACGGCGACCTGGCGCTCCGTGCCGGGAGCGGCCTCGGTGACCAGCCCCCGGTAGTAGTCCTGCTCGTCCATCCCCGGGTAGATGGCGTGCGGGGTGTCGACCATGTCCTCGTCGAGCCCGGCGAGGAGCTGCTCCTTGGTGTAGATGAGGTTCGCGCGGCTGGAGTCGGCCAGCTCGAACTCGTTCGTCATCGTCAGCGCGCGCGTGGGGCACGCCTCGATGCACAGGCCGCACAGGATGCAGCGGGCGTAGTTGATCTGGTAGACGCGGCCGTACCGCTCGCCCGGCGAGTAGCGCTCCTCGTCCGTGTTGTCGGCGCCCTCCACATAGATGGCGTCGGCGGGACAGGCCCAGGCGCACAGCTCACAGCCGACGCACTTCTCCAGGCCGTCCGGATGACGGTTGAGCTGGTGCCGCCCGTGGAAGCGCGGAGCGGTGGTCTTCTGCTGCTCCGGGTACTGCTCGGTCAGCCGCTTCTTGAACATGGCCTTGAAGGTCACACCGAAGCCGGCCACGGGGTTCTGGAAACCGGGTTTGGTCTCCTTGGGCTCCTCAGTCATCGGACGCCTCCTTTCCGTCACGAGATCCGCCGATCGATCCGTCACTCGCAGTATCGGATCCACCACTGACAATCAACTCCCGCTCGCGGTGCGGGCGCCGCCGGGGCACCGGCGGCAGCTCCTGTCCCGGCAGCGGGGGTACGGGGAATCCACCGGCCATCGGGTCGAAGCCGACCGCCTCCTCGGCGGTCCGCCCGGCCGCCTCGGCCTTCTCCGCCTTGTCGCGGAAGAGGTCGGCGACGAAGGACAGCAGCAGCAGGACGAGGACGGCGCCGCCGACGTACAGGGCGATGTCGGCGAAGTCGTAGTGCTCGTTGCGCAGGGTCCGCACGGTCGCCACGAGCATCAGCCAGACGACGGAGACCGGGATGAGGACCTTCCAGCCGAGCTTCATCAGCTGGTCGTAGCGGACCCGGGGCAGCGTGCCGCGCAGCCAGATGAAGCCGAACAGCAGCAGCTGCACCTTCACCACGAACCAGAGCATCGGCCACCAGCCGTGGTTCGCGCCCTCCCAGAAGGTGCTGATGGGCCACGGGGCCCGCCAGCCGCCCAGGAACAGCGTGGTCGACACGGCCGAGACCGTCACCATGTTGACGTACTCGGCGAGCATGAACATCGCGAACTTGATCGAGGAGTACTCGGTGTTGAAGCCGCCGACCAGGTCGCCCTCGGACTCCGGCATGTCGAACGGGGCCCGGTTGGTCTCGCCGATCATCGTGACGATGTAGATCACGAAGGAGACCGGCAGCAGCAGGACGTACCAGCGGTCGTGCTGCTGCTCCACGATCGTCGAGGTCGACATCGAACCCGAGTAGAGGAACACCGAAGCGAACGCGGCGCCCATCGCGATCTCGTACGAGATCATCTGCGCGCAGGAGCGCAGGCCGCCGAGCAGCGGGTAGGTGGATCCGGAGCTCCAGCCCGCCAGCACGATCCCGTAGATGCCGACCGACGCGACCGCGAGCACGTAGAGCATCGCGATCGGCAGGTCGGTGAGCTGCATCGTGGTGCGCGTGCCGAAGATCGAGATCTCGTTGTCGGCCGGGCCGAAGGGGATCACCGCGATGGCCATGAAGGCCGGGATGGCCGCGACGATCGGCGCGAGGACGTAGACCACCTTGTCCGCGCGCTTGACGATGACGTCTTCCTTGAGCATCAGCTTGATGCCGTCGGCGAGCGACTGGAGCATGCCCCAGGGGCCGTGCCGGTTGGGGCCGATGCGCAGCTGCATCCAGGCGACGACCTTGCGCTCCCAGACGATGGAGAACAGCACGGTCACCATCAGGAAGGCGAAGCAGAACACCGCCTTGACGACGACCAGCCACCAGGGGTCGTGGCCGAACATCGAGAGGTCTTCAGCGGCGAGGTACGGACTCATGCCTCCACCTCCTTGGGAGCTTCGGCGGCGAGCGTCGCCGGGCCGATGCGGACGAGGGAGCCGGGCTGCGCCCCGGTGTCGGAGGCGACGCCGCCGCCGGTGGAGTTCAGCGGGAGCCAGACCACCCGGTCGGGCATCTCGGTGACCTCCAGCAGGAGTTCGACCGTTCCGGCGGTACCGGTCACGGCCAGCAGATCTCCGTCCTTGACGCCCGCCTCGGCGGCCGTGGCGGCCGACACACGCGCGCGTGCCGGGTGCCGGGTGCCGGCGAGCGCGTCGTCGCCCTCCTGGAGGACGCCCTGGTCGAGCAGCAGCCGGTGCCCGGCCAGCACGGCCTCACCGGCCGCGGGCCGCGCCAGCACACCCGCGGTCTGCAAGGGGTTCGAGGCCCGCGGCCCGTCCCACGCGCCGATCCGGTCCAGCTCCGCGCGGGCGGTGCGCAGGTCCGGCAGGCCCAGGTGGACGTCCATGGCGTCGGCGAGCATGTGGAGCACGCGCGCGTCGCCGGGAGCCAGCCGGCGCGTGAGCTGATCGGGCTTGAGCGCGGCCTCGAAGGAGCGGACCCTGCCCTCCCAGTTGAGGAAGCTGCCCGCCTTCTCGGCGACCGCAGCCACCGGGAACACCACGTCCGCGTGGACGGTGACCTCGCTGGGCCGCAGCTCCAGCGACACCAGGAAGCCGACCGAGGCGAGCGCCTCACGCGCGCGTGCCGGGTCGGGCAGGTCGGCGACCTCCACGCCCGCCACCACCAGCGCCTGGAGCTCTCCTCGGGCGGCGGCCTCGACGATCTGCCCGGTGTCACGGCCGAAGCGGTGCGGAAGCTCGGCGACGCCCCAGGCGGCCGCGACCTCCTCACGCGCGCGCGGGTCGGTGGCCGGGCGCCCGCCCGGCAGCAGGGTCGGCAGCGCACCCGCCTCGACCGCGCCGCGCTCGCCCGCCCGGCGCGGGATCCAGACCAGCTTCGCGCCGGTCACCCCGGCGGCCCGGACGGCCGCGGTCAGCCCGCCCGCGACCGAGGCCAGCCGCTCGCCGACGACGATCACCGCGCCCTCGGTGCGCAGCGCCTCGGCGGCGACGGTGCCGCCCTCCTCCAGACCCACGCCGCTCGCCAGCGCGTCCAGCCACTCGGTCTCGGTCCCGGGAGCCGCCGGCAGCAGCGTGCCGCCCGCCTTCTCCAGACCGCGGGTGGCGTACGTCGCCAGGGCGTACACCTTCTGCTTGTGCGTCCGCCAGGCCTTGCGCAGCCGCAGGAAGACGCCGGGGGCCTCCTCCTCGGACTCGAACCCGACCAGCAGGACGGCGGGCGCCTTCTCCAGGGACGTGTACGTGACACCCGTACCGTCGAGGTCACGGCCGCGTCCGGCGACCCGCGCGGCCAGGAAGTCGGCCTCCTCGCCGCTGTGCACGCGCGCGCGGAAGTCGATGTCGTTGGTGTCGAGCGCCACGCGCGCGAACTTGCTGTAGGCGTAGGCGTCCTCGACGGTGAGGCGGCCGCCGGTCAGGACGCCGGCCCGGGAACGGGCCGCGGCCAGCCCCTGGGCCGCCGCCTCCAGCGCCTCCGGCCAGGACGCGGGCTCCAGAACACCCGCGGCGTTGCGCACCAGCGGCGTCTCGATCCGGTCCCGTGTCTGCGCGTACCGGAACGCGAAGCGCCCCTTGTCGCACATCCACTCCTCGTTGACCTCCGGGTCGGGGGCCGCGAGGCGCCGCATGACCTTGCCGCGCCGGTGGTCGGTGCGGGTCGCGCAGCCGCCGGAGCAGTGCTCGCACACGGAGTGCGAGGAGACCAGGTCGAAGGGGCGGGAACGGAACCGGTACGCCGCCGAGGTCAGCGCCCCGACCGGGCAGATCTGGATGGTGTTCCCGGAGAAGTACGACTCGAACGGGTCGCCCTCGCCGGTGCCGACCTGCTGGAGCGCACCCCGTTCGACCAGCTCGATCATCGGGTCGCCGGCGATCTGGTTGGAGAAGCGGGTGCAGCGCGCGCACAGCACGCACCGCTCGCGGTCGAGCAGCACCTGTGTGGAGATCGGGACCGGCTTCTCGTACGTGCGCTTGCGGCCCTCGAAGCGGGACTCGGCGTTGCCGTGCGACATCGCCTGGTTCTGCAGGGGGCACTCGCCGCCCTTGTCGCAGACCGGGCAGTCCAGCGGGTGGTTGATGAGGAGCAGCTCCATCACACCCTGCTGGGCCTTCTCGGCGGCGGGCGAGGTGAGGTGGGTCTTCACCACCATCCCGTCCGTGCACGTGATCGTGCAGGACGCCATCGGCTTGCGCTGGCCCTCGACCTCGACGATGCACTGCCGGCAGGCGCCGGCCGGATCGAGGAGGGGATGGTCGCAGAAGCGCGGGATCTCGACGCCGAGCTGTTCGGCGGCCCGGATGACCAGGGTGCCCTTGGGCACGCTGATCTCCACGCCGTCGATGGTCAGCGAGACGAGGTCCTCCGGCGGGACCGCCGCCTCTCCCCCTCCGGAGGGAGCGCTGGTGGTCACAGTCATGCGTTCACCTCCGTGCGGTCGGCCCAGGCCGTCGACCTGGCCGGGTCGAAGGGGCAGCCGCGGCCCGTGATGTGCTGCTCGTACTCCGCGCGGAAGTACTTCAGCGAGGAGAAGATCGGCGAGGCGGCGCCGTCGCCGAGGGCGCAGAACGACTTGCCGTTGATGTTGTCGGCGATGTCGTTCAGCTTGTCGAGGTCGGACATCACGCCCTTGCCGGCCTCGATGTCGCGCAGCAACTGCACCAGCCAGTAGGTGCCTTCGCGGCACGGCGTGCACTTGCCGCAGGACTCGTGGGCGTAGAACTCGGTCCAGCGCGTCACGGCGCGCACGACACAGGTCGTCTCGTCGAAGCACTGGAGAGCTTTGGTGCCGAGCATGGAACCCGCGGCGCCCACTCCTTCGTAATCAAGGGGGACGTCGAGGTGCTCGTCGGTGAACATCGGCGTCGAGGAACCGCCGGGCGTCCAGAACTTCAGCCGGTGCCCCGGGCGCATCCCGCCGCTCATCTCCAGGAGCTGCCGCAGCGTGATGCCGAGCGGGGCCTCGTACTGGCCGGGGCTGGCGACATGGCCGCTGAGCGAGTAGAGCGTGAAGCCCGGGGACTTCTCGCTGCCCATCGACCTGAACCAGTCCTTGCCCCGTTGCAGGATCGCGGGAACCGACGCGATCGACTCGACGTTGTTCACCACAGTCGGGCACGCGTAGAGGCCCGCGACCGCGGGGAAGGGGGGACGCAGCCGCGGCTGACCACGGCGGCCTTCGAGCGAGTCGAGCAGTGCGGTCTCCTCACCGCAGATGTACGCGCCGGCGCCCGCGTGCACGGTGAGTTCGAGGTCGAGTCCGCTGCCCAGGACGTTCTCGCCGAGGTAGCCGGCCGCGTAGGCCTCGCGCACGGCCTCGTGCAACCGCCGCAGCACCGGGACGACCTCACCACGCAGATAGATGAAGGCATGCGACGACCTGATGGCGTAGCACGCGATCACGATGCCCTCGATGAGGCTGTGCGGGTTCGCGAAGAGGAGCGGGATGTCCTTGCAGGTCCCCGGCTCCGATTCGTCGGCGTTGACAACCAGATAGTGCGGTTTCCCATCGCCCTGGGGAATGAACTGCCACTTCATTCCCGTCGGGAATCCCGCGCCGCCGCGTCCGCGCAGACCGGAGTCCTTGACGTACGCGATCAGGTCGTCCGGCGACATCGCGAGCGCCTTGCGGAGCCCCTCGTATCCCTCGTGCCTCCGGTAGACGTCCAGCGTCCAGGACCGGTCCTCGTCCCAGAAGGCCGACAGCACGGGTGCGAGCAGCTTCTCGGGGCTGGTGTCTTTCAGCTCGGGTGCCAAGGTCATCACTCCCCCTCCTCGGCGGCGGGCCCTGCCGGGTGGGCCGGGTCGGAGGCCGATGTGGCCTGCGGCGCGTCGTGCGAGCTCAGGTGCTCGGTGGGCGAGGGCTCGTGCACGACCCTGTCCCGCGGCTCGTCGTGCGGACCGCCGTCGCGCGGATGGACCACGCGCGCGGGTGCGGCCTCTCCCCTGGCCAGGCGGAGGCCCACCAGCGACGCGGGTCCCGCACTGCCGCCGGCCTCGACGGCCCCCTCCCGCTCGTCGGGGAAGCCCGCCAGGATCCGCGCGGTCTCCTTGAAGGTGCACAGCGGCGCCCCGCGCGTGGGCTCGACCGGCCGTCCCGCGCGCAGGTCGTCGACGAGACGCTTGGCGCTGCCCGGGGTCTGGTTGTCGAAGAACTCCCAGTTGACCATCACGACCGGCGCGAAGTCGCAGGCCGCGTTGCACTCGATGTGCTCCAGGGTGACCTTGCCGTCCTCGGTGGTCCCGCCGTTGCCGACGCCCAGGTGCTCCTGGAGGGTCTCGAAGATCGCGTCGCCGCCCATCACCGCGCACAGCGTGTTGGTGCAGACGCCCACCTGGTAGTCGCCGCTCGGCCTGCGCCGGTACATCGTGTAGAAGGTCGCGACCGCGGTGACCTCGGCGGTGGTCAGGTCCAGCACGTCCGCGCAGAACCGCATCCCGGTGCGTGTGACGTGTCCTTCCTCCGACTGCACGAGATGCAGCAACGGCAGAAGGGCCGACCGGGAGTCCGGGTAGCGCGCGATGATCTCGCGGGCGTCGGCCTCCAGCCGGGCTCGGACGTCGTCCGGGTAGCCGGGCGCGGGCAGTTCGGGCATGCCCAGGCTGACGCCGCGCTCCGAAGAACTGGTGGTCACCGGTCGACGCCTCCCATCACGGGGTCGATGGACGCGACGGCGACGATGACGTCGGCGACCTGGCCGCCCTCGCACATCGCCGCCATGGCCTGAAGGTTGGTGAAGGACGGGTCCCGGAAGTGGACCCGGTAGGGGCGGGTGCCGCCGTCGGACACGACATGCACCCCGAGCTCTCCCTTGGGCGACTCGACCGCCGCGTACGCCTGTCCCGGCGGTACCCGGAAGCCCTCGGTGACCAGCTTGAAGTGGTGGATCAGGGCCTCCATGGAGGTGCCCATGATCTTCTTGATGTGGTCGAGGGAGTTGCCCAGTCCGTCCGGTCCCAGGGCGAGCTGGGCGGGCCAGGCGATCTTCTTGTCGGCGACCATGACCGGGCCGGGCTGGAGCCGGTCCAGGCACTGCTCGACGATCGCGAGCGACTGGCGCATCTCCTCCAGCCGGACCAGGAAGCGGCCGTAGGCGTCGCAGGAGTCGGCGGTCGGGATCTCGAAGTCGTACGTCTCGTAGTCGCAGTACGGCTGCGCCTTGCGCAGGTCGTGCGGCAGGCCGGTGGAGCGCAGGATCGGGCCGGTGGCGCCGAGGGCCATGCAGCCGGCCAGGTCGAGATAGCCGATGTCCTGCATACGGGCCTTGAAGATGGGGTTCCCGGTGGCGAGCTTGTCGTACTCCGGGAGGTTCTTCCTCATCTTCTTCACGAACTCGCGGATCTGGTCCACCGCGCCGGGCGGCAGGTCCTGGGCGAGTCCGCCGGGGCGGATGTACGCGTGGTTCATCCGCAGGCCCGTGATGAGCTCGTAGATGTCGAGAATCATTTCACGATCACGGAATCCGTAGATCATGATCGTGGTGGCGCCGAGCTCCATGCCTCCGGTGGCGATGCACACCAGGTGGGAGGACAACCGGTTCAGCTCCATCAGGAGCACCCGGATGATCTTGGCGCGCTCGGTGATCTGGTCCTCGATGCCGAGGAGCTTCTCGACGCCGAGACAGTAGGCGGTCTCGTTGAAGAAGGACGTCAGGTAGTCCATGCGCGTCACGAAGGTGGTGCCCTGCGTCCACGTCCGGAACTCGAGGTTCTTCTCGATGCCGGTGTGCAGGTAGCCGATGCCGCAGCGGGCCTCGGTGACCGTCTCGCCGTCGATCTCCAGGATCAGGCGAAGCACTCCATGGGTGGACGGGTGCTGAGGACCCATGTTGACGACGATGCGTTCGTCGTCGGCGCGGGCCGCGGACTGGACGACCTCGTCCCAGTCGCCACCGGTGACCGTATATACGGTGCCCTCGGTGGTCTCGCGCGCCGAGGCGGCCGACGCCGCGGATGCTGACTGCGTGCTCACGAGTACGACCTCCGCTGGTCCGGAGCCGGGATCTGGGCGCCCTTGTACTCGACGGGGATGCCGCCGAGGGGGTAGTCCTTGCGCTGCGGGTGGCCCTGCCAGTCGTCCGGCATCATGATCCGCGTCAGGGCCGGGTGACCGTCGAAGACGATCCCGAAGAAGTCGTAGGCCTCGCGCTCGTGCCAGTCGTTCGTCGGATAGACGGGGACCAGGGTCGGGATGCGCGGGTCGCTGTCCGGGGCGCTGACCTCGAGGCGGATCAGCCTGTTGTGGGTGATCGAGCGCAGGTGGTAGACGGCGTGCAGCTCACGGCCCTTGTCGCTCGGGTAGTGCACCCCGCTCACACCGGTGCAGAGCTCGAAGCGCAGGGCCGGGTCGTCGCGCAGGGTGCGGGCGACCCGCACCAGGTGCTCGCGCTCGATGTGGAAGGTCAGTTCGCCGCGGTCGACGATCGTCTTCTCGATCGCGTTCCCGGCGAGCAGCCCCTGCTCCTCCAGCGCGCCCTCGAGTTCGTCGGCGACCTCGTCGAACCAGCCGCCGTAGGGGCGGCTCGCCGGACCCGGGAGCCGGACCGAGCGGACCAGACCGCCGTACCCGCTGGTGTCGCCGCCGTTGTCGGCGCCGAACATGCCGCGCTGCACGCGGATCTGCTCACCGCCCTGACCGCGCTGGCCGGGGAGGTTGTCGGCGGCCAGGTCCTTGTCGGGGTTCACCCCGTCGGCGCCGCCGTGGCCGTTGGCGTCGCTCATCGCAGCAGCCCCTTCATCTCGATCGTGGGCAGGGCCTTGAGCGCCGCTTCCTCCGCCTCCCGGGCCGCTTCCCGCGCGTTCACGCCGAGCTTGGAGGTCTGGATCTTCTGGTGCAGCTTGAGGATCGCGTCCATCAGCATCTCGGGCCGCGGCGGACAGCCGGGCAGATAGATGTCGACGGGGACGATGTGATCGACGCCCTGGACGATCGCGTAGTTGTTGAACATGCCGCCGGAGGAGGCGCAGACCCCCATGGAGATGACCCACTTGGGGTTCGGCATCTGGTCGTAGACCTGCCGCAGCACCGGCGCCATCTTCTGGCTCACCCGGCCGGCGACGATCATCAGGTCCGCCTGGCGCGGAGAGCCCCGGAAGACCTCCATGCCGAAGCGCGCCAGGTCGTACCGTCCGGCACCGGTGGTCATCATCTCGATGGCGCAGCAGGCCAGGCCGAACGTGGCGGGGAAGACGGACGCCTTGCGCACCCAGCCCGCGGCCTGCTCGACGGTGGTCAGCAGGAAACCGCTCGGCAGCTTTTCTTCGAGTCCCATGTCCCTTGGCCCCTCAGTCCCATTCCAGCCCGCCGCGCCGCCACACATACGCGTAGGCGACGAAGACGGTGAGCACGAAGAGCAGCATCTCCACGAGCCCGAACACACCCAGGGCGTCGAAGGTGACGGCCCACGGGTAGAGGAAGACGATCTCGATGTCGAAGACGATGAAGAGCATCGCCGTCAGGTAGTACTTGATGGGGAAGCGCCCGCCGCCGGCCGGCGTGGGGGTCGGCTCGATGCCGCACTCGTAGGCCTCGAGCTTGGCCCGGTTGTACCGCTTCGGACCGATCAGCGTGGCCATGACCACGGAGAAGATCGCAAAGCCTGCCCCGAGGGCTCCCAGTACGAGGATGGGCGCATACGCGTTCACCGCTCCTCGCTCCTCTCAGTCGGCACTGACTGGTGGCGGTTGCGTCGGGCCCGGGGCCCTCCTCACCGGTCCCGCGAACCTCGCCCGTCCGGGCGAAGATCGCGAACATGTGAAGCAGGTCACAAGCCCAACCGCCTCGCATCTTATGCCTGCCGGTCTGTGATCTGCGACACGGGGTATTGCACAAGCTTTGTGATCTCCACCACCTGACGAAGGATCATGAAGTCGGATGAGCGGTGATCTTCACACGTGAAGCGTCCGAGTGGTCACCAGAGGTGACATTTTCCCTCGTCCGCGCAGGTGGTCGGGGGCGTCTCAATATCAAGAGGCTTCCCTTGCATGCAAATTGGCGCTGGGCCGGACCCCTTGATATTGGGCGGCATTCACACATCAGAGGGAGCCGGGCAACGCGATGTGGACGCGTGCACGCGTTCACGAGCTCCCCGGGGCGCGAACCGGAGGCGAGCCGGAGCGGAGCGGGGGCACGAAGAAAGGGCGGAGAGGAGTCGGATGGGAGAGCCGGGCGCGAGGCCGATCACCGGCCGGGCGCGGACCGTCGACGCGCGGCGACGCCGCCTCCCGCGCGAGACGCGGCCGCCCCGGTGACCGTTCCGTGACCTCCGCCACATCCATGAGAGTCCCATGAGAACCGGGCTTGGCCAACGGTCCTCGGCGATGGTAGGTCGCGGGCAATTCGGACGTAACCGCGAAAGACCGTGATCACAGGCTTGATCACCTGTGTCCACAATGTCCGTTACGGCGTCAATAAGGAGTGGCGCGAACGGTATTGAGGGGCCCCGTTGAACAATTGTGGCGCAGCACACGTTGCTTGAAGGTATGGAGGAGCCCCTGATACCGCTAGTACCCATGTCCCACACCGCTCACATACGCAGCCACCGGAAGCCCCGCCGCAGCGCGTCGACGATCGCGATGCGGGCCGGAGTCGCCGGCGGCGTCCTCGGCACCCTGGCCGTCGCGGCATCGGGCGCGGCCAACGCCGCCGAGCCGGTGACGCAGACCTTCGAAATGCCCACCCTCACCGGCGACCTGGTCGCCCAGATCGCCCAGTCCGCGGACGCCACGCAGCAGGCCGCCGCGGACTACCAGCTCCAGGCCGAGCGCGACGCGGCTGCCGCGAATGCCGCGAAGCAGGCCAAGGCGGACCTGGCCGAGGCGAAGCAGAAGGCCGAGGCGGCCAGGAAGAAGGCTGCCGAGACGGCCCGCAAGGCCGCCGCGGAGCGCGCCTCGCGCGACTCGGCGCGGGACACGCTCAGCACGAGCGCCTCCACGGCCACGCAGGCGAGCACCTCGACGGCGACCGGTTCGGCCGCGGCCGTCATCGCCTTCGTCAAGGCCCAGGTCGGCGACGCCTACGTCTCCGGTGGCACCGGCCCCAACTCGTGGGACTGCTCGGGTCTGGTGCAGGCCGCCTTCAAGCAGGTCGGCATCGACCTGCCGCGCGTCTCCCAGGACCAGTCGGTCGCCGGCACCCAGGTCTCGCTGAGCAACCTCCAGCCAGGCGACATCCTGTACTGGGGCAGCGCGGGCAGCGCGTACCACGTGGCGGTGTACGTCGGTGACGGCATGTTCGTCGGCGCGCAGAACCCGTCCACGGGCGTCGTGATGAAGCCCCTGTCGTACGACCCGCCGAGCGGCGCGGTGCGCATGCTCTGACGCGCACGCGCAAGCCGTACGGGGTGAAGGGCCGCAGCCGCTCGGGGGCAGCGGCCCTTCCGGCATGAAGGGGTCCCGGTCCTCGGCCGGGACCCCTTCCCCGGGTCAGGCCTTCGGGGCCACCTTGCTCAGGCCGTTGATGATGCGGTCCATCGCGTCGCCGCCGGTCGGGTCGGTGAGGTTGGCGAGGAGCTTGAGGGTGAACTTCATCAGCATCGGGTGGGTCAGACCGCGCTGGGCCGCGATCTTCATGACCTTCGGGTTGCCGATGAGCTTCACGAAGGCGCGCCCCAGCGTGTAGTAGCCGCCGTAGGTGTCCTTGAGGACCCGCGGGTAGTGCTGGAGGGCCGTCTCGCGCTGCGCCGGGGTCGAACGGGCGTGGGCCTGGACGATGACGTCGGCCGCGATCTGGCCGGACTCCATGGCGTAGGCGATGCCCTCGCCGTTGAAGGGGTTGACCAGACCGCCGGCGTCGCCGACGAGGAGCAGGCCCTTGGTGTAGTGGGGCTGGCGGTTGAAGGCCATGGGCAGGGCCGCGCCGCGGATCGGGCCGGTCATGTTGTCCGGGGTGTAGCCCCAGTCCTCGGGCATCGACGCGCACCAGGCCTTCAGGACCTCGCGCCAGTCGAGTTCCTTGAAGGAGTCCGAGGTGTTGAGCACGCCCAGTCCGACGTTCGACGTGCCGTCGCCCATGCCGAAGATCCAGCCGTAGCCGGGCAGCAGCCGGTCCTCGCCGGGGCCGCGGCGGTCCCACAGTTCCAGCCAGGACTCCAGGTAGTCGTCCTCGTGCCGCGGCGAGGTGAAGTACGTGCGCACCGCGACGCCCATCGGGCGGTCCTCACGGCGGTGCAGTCCCATCGCCAGGGACAGCCGGGTGGAGTTGCCGTCGGCGGCCACCACCAGCGGGGCGTGGAAGGTGACCTCCCGCTTCTCCTCGCCGAGCTTGGCCGTCACACCGGTGATCCGGCCGGTGCGGTCGTCGATGACCGGGCCGGAGACATTGCAGCGCTCGAACAGGCGGGCGCCCGCCTTCTGCGCCTGGCGGGCGAGCTGCTCGTCGAAGTCGTCGCGCTTGCGGACGAGCCCGTAGTCGGGGAAGGAGGCGAGTTCCGGCCAGTCGAGCTGGAGGCGGACGCCTCCGCCGATGATCCTGAGCCCCTTGTTGCGGAGCCAGCCGGCCTCCTCCGAGATGTCGACGCCCATCGCGACGAGTTGCTTGACGGCGCGCGGGGTGAGTCCGTCGCCGCAGACCTTCTCGCGCGGGAACTCGGTCTTCTCCAGCAGGAGTACGTCGAGGCCGGCCTGGGCCAGGTGGTAGGCGGTGGCGGAGCCGGCCGGCCCCGCGCCCACGACGATCACATCGGCGGTGTTGTCGGAGAGTGGCTCGGTCACGGCGGGATCTCCCCAAGGTTCGAAATCTGCGTGCCGACCGGCACTGGACATGGGCAGTCTATTCAGCAGAATTGATCACCCGGATGAAGGGCTGCTCCGTGAACCGACCTCTGCCCGTCGTGCACCTGCGCGTCCCCACCGACGAGGACGCCGTCGCCTGGCATCGGATCTTCGACGACCCCGATGTCATGGAGTTCCACGGCGGCAGATCCTCGGAGTTGTACGTCTACGAGGAACTCACGGCCCGCCAGCGCCGGCACGACGCCGAACGCGGCTTCTGCCTGTGGACGATGCTGGACGAGTCCGGCCGGGTCATCGGCTTCACCGGGGCGCAGCCGTGGCCGCAGGAGTGGGGGCCGAAGGGCGAGATCGAGATCGGCTGGCGGCTCGGGCGGGAGCACTGGGGCAAGGGGTACGCGACCGCGGCCGCGCAGCTGACGCTGGAGCGGGTGCGCGCGGCGGGGGTGGAGAGCGTGGTGGCGATGGTCCTGTCCCAGAACGCCCGGTCGATCGCGGTCACCCGGCGGCTGGGCATGAGCCTCGCCGAGACGTTCACGACCCCGACCTCGAAGAAGGAGGGGCACTGCTACCGGCTCGCGTTGTGAATCCCGCAAGCAACGGGTGACGCTAAGTAAGTATTCGTCACAGAAAGCCACTTGAAGCTTCCGGACGGCACCCTCGGGCGGTTACTCTGCCAGTACCGCTGGGGGTGACATCTGTGCGCTTGACACCCAAAACGCCTGAAGTGCGCGTACCCAAGCTCGTCGGTCTCATGGCCGTGGACGCCCGCGAGACCGCCGCGGCGCACGGCTTGCTGCTGGCCGCACCCGACCGGCCCGAATTCCATCGAACCGTCGTCGACTACGTCGTACGGCAGTATCCGCCGCCCGGTGTCGAGGTGCCGCGCGGTGTCGTCGTGACCGTGTGGTTCGACCTCGGCGAGGGGGAGGGCGGCGGAGGCGCCGGCGTGCGCGAGCCACGGATCCCGAACCCCACCGGGGGCGGGATGCAGCGCGAACTGGGCGAACCGGGCGGCGCCTTCGAGGTGACCAGGTAGCGGAAGGGCAGGGGGCACGGCCACGGGGAGCGGCCGCGCGCCGAAGGCCCGCCTCAGGCCTGCTTGAAGCCCCGGTGCAGGGCGACGATGCCGCCGCTCAGGTTCCGCCAGGCCACCTTCGACCAGCCGGCCCCGCGCAGGCGCGCGGCGAGTCCGGACTGGTCGGGCCAGGCGCGGATGGACTCGGCGAGGTAGACGTACGCGTCGGGGTTGGAGGAGACCGCGCGGGCCACCGGCGGCAGCGCGCGCATCAGGTACTCGGTGTAGACGGTGCGGAACGGCGCCCAGGTCGGGTGGGAGAACTCGCAGATCACCACGCGGCCGCCGGGCTTGGTCACCCGGTACATCTCCCGCAGCGCGGTGTCGGTGTCCTGCACGTTGCGCAGCCCGAAGGAGATGGTGACGGCGTCGAAGGTGTCGTCCTTGAAGGGCAGCCGGGTCGCGTCGCCGGCCGTGAACGGCAGCCAGCCGTTGCGCTTCTTGCCGACCTGGAGCATCCCGATGGAGAAGTCGCAGGGGACGACGTAGGCGCCGGTGCGGGCGAAGGGGAGCGACGACGTCGCCGTACCGGCGGCCAGGTCGAGGACCTTCTGGGCGGGGCGGGCGTCCACCGCCTTCGCGACCTCCTTGCGCCAGCGCCGGTCCTGACCGAGGGACAGCACGTCGTTGGTGAGGTCGTACCGTTCCGCCACGTTGTCGAACATCGAGGCGACTTCGTGCGGCTGCTTGTCCAAGGATGCGCGGGTCACCGGCCCATTGTGGCAGTACGGGCCGGACGCACCCACGCCCGGCCCACCCACCGACGTGTCACGGCAGCAGCCTCGGCCTCTTCCTGGCCGCCACGTCCTCGACCCACCCGCACAGCAACACGAAGAGCGCTATCAGGATCCAGCCGATGCCGAACATGAACCACTGGCTCTCCAGCGGCAGCCACTTCTCGAACGCGGGCACGTCCCAGAACCGGTCTATCAGCGGGACGGCGAGGATCAGCGCTATCTCGTGCCACAGGTAGATCGTCACCGCGCGGGCGTTGAAGACCGTCACGATCCGGTCCAGCCGGCGGAACCGGGAGAGGCCGGCGAAGTCGACCGCGAAGCGCGCCTTGAAGTACATCAGCAGCGTCACGAACCCGGCCGACCAGAAGGCCTGCGCGAGCGGTATCTCGTCCAGGTCGTAGGTGCCGAACTCGCCCTGGTGCGAGAGGGCGTACCAGCCGCCGAAGGCGATCGCGGCGAGCGGGAGCACGACGACCACGGCCGGCCGCAGCCGCTGGAGCACTCCGTCGCGGTGCGCGAAGCCGAGGATCCAGCAGAACAGGTACGTCGCCAGGTCCCACAGGGCGCTGCCGAAGCGTCCGTCGGGCGGCGACCAGACGAGCTGGAGGACCGTGATCGGGGCCAGGGAGGCCAGCAGGACCGGCACCGGGGCCGCCCGGAACACCCTGAGCAGCACCGGGGACAGCAGCACGAACCAGAGGTACGTCCGCAGGTACCAGAGGATCTCCCAGGCCTGCTCGCCCCAGGCGTTGCCCGGCGGATCGCCCAGCGGCACGACCCAGTAGACGATCTGCCAGCCCGGCATCCAGTCGTGGAGCAGCATCGCGAGGACCACGAAGAAGCCCCAGAACCAGAACGGCGGCAGCAGCCTGCGCAGCCGGCTCCTCACGACCTTGGCCGCCGGGCGCTCCAGGGACTTCGCCATCAGGGTGCCGGCCAGGCCGAACATGATCCCCATCGAGGGGAAGACCATCCCCGCCCAGGCCCACCCGAACGTGTGATACGCGACCACGCGCACCAGCGCCACGGCGCGCAGGGTGTCGAAGTAGCGGTCACGGCCGGCCGGCTTCGGCGCGGGTGGGGGCGGGGGCGGAGAGGGGGGCGTCTCCTCCGCGCCGGCGGGCGCCTCGGTCTCCGGCTCTGCTTCGGGCGCAGACCCGGGTTCGGGCTCGGTCTCCACCGGGGGCAGCGTCGTCGTCAGGTCGGCCGGCGGCTGCTGCTGCCCGTACCCCGCGTGCGGCTGGGGGTAGGGCTGCCGTACGTACTGCTGCTGCGGTTCCTGACCGCCGTATCCATACCCGTAGCCCTGCCCGTAGCCCTGCTCGTACCCGTACCCGGGCTGCTGCGGCTGCTGCCCGTGGCCGTGGCCGTGCCCCTGCGGCGGATACCCCGGCCGGTACGGCTGCTGCTCCGCTCCCCAGCTCATCGGCTCGCCCCCGCCGGGGTGCCGACCTCGCCGGTGCGCTTGAGCTTCTGCCACCGCAGCCGGCCGCCGGTGAGTGCGGTGATGCAGGAGTGGATGAGGACGAGGTACATCATCTGCCGGTAGGCCAGTTGCTGGAGCGGCATCATCAGCAGGTAGCGGTACTTCTCGCGGTCGAGACGGAACGCGTACGCCGCGCAGGTCAGCTGGACCGCCAGCACCGCCAGCCAGGCCAGCAGGGCCGCCCGGAAGTCGATGAAGATCATCGAGTAGACGGTGAACACGTCGATGAGGGGCGCGAAGACCGGGGTGACGATCTGGAAGATCACCACCAGCGGCATGCCCACCCGGCCGAATCGGCCCGACGGCCCCTTGTCCGTCAGGGACTTGCGGTGCTTCCACAGCGCCTGCATGGTGCCGTACGACCAGCGGTAGCGCTGGGACCAGAGCTGCTTGAGCGAACCGGGCGCCTCCGTCCAGGCCTTGGCGTGCTCCTGGTAGACGACCCGCCAGCCGTCGCGGTGCATGGCGATGGTGATGTCGGTGTCCTCGGCGAGGGTGTCCTCGCTCATCCCGCCGACCTCCAGCACGGCGTCCCTGCGGAACGCGCCGATCGCACCCGGGATGGTGGGCATGCAGCGCAGCAGGTCGTACATCCGGCGGTCGAGGTTGAAGCCCATCACGTACTCGATGTGCTGCCAGGCGCCGATGACCGTGTCGCGGTTGCCCACCTTGGCGTTGCCCGCGACCGCGCCGACCTCCGGGTCGGCGAAGGGCTGGACCAGCTGGTGCACGGCGTCCGGCTCGAAGACGGTGTCGCCGTCCATCATCACGACGATGTCGTGACTGGCGCTGCGCACACCGTTGTTGAGGGCGGCCGGCTTGCCCGCGTTCTCCTGGCGGACGACCCGGACGTTCGTCATGCCGAGCGACTCGGCCGCGGCACGGGCGATCTCGGAGGTACCGTCCGTGGAACCGTCGTCGACGACGATGATCTCGATCGGATGGGTGCTCTGCGCCAGCGACTTCAGGGTGTTGGCGATGCACTCCTTCTCGTTGTACGCCGGGACGATCACGCTCACCGGCCGGGTCACCGTGGGCCCCCAGCCGAACCGGCGTCTGTTGCGCTGCCGGTAGTGGCGGCGGGCGAGGATCAGCATCATCCCGAAGCGGCCCATGACGGCGACGCCCACGACCATGAGCCCGACCGAGAGCACGGGCACCGTCCACTCGGCGACGGCCACCGCCACGATCAGGGCCTTGCCCTCGTAGAGGGTGGCGCCGGTGGCCTGCCGGTGCGCGGCCTGGAGACCGGAGGTGGTGCCGGCGGTGGTGCCGCCTGTGGTGCCGCCGCCGTTCGGCGGGGTTCCGGTGGGCTGACCGCCGGACGCACCGGCATCGGCGGCACCCGCCGCCTGCTGCCGGTCCGCATCCGTGCCCGCGCCTGTAGCGGCCGCGCCCGAGCCCGTGCCCTTCGCGGCCGTGCCCCGGCCCGCCGCCTCGTCCTTCTGCATGACGCCGCTGATGGTGGTGAAGGTGTAGCCCTTCGCCTTCATCTTCTTGATGTACTTCGGCAGCGCCTCGATCGTCTGGGAGCGCTCGCCGCCCGCGTCGTGGAACAGGACCGACGCGCCGTCGGTGCCGCTCGGCGTCGCCCACTGGATGATCTTCGAGACGCCCGGCCGCTTCCAGTCGTCGCTGTCGGTGTCGACGAAGACGCTGGTGTAGCCGTCCTCGCCGAGCCTCTTGTAGACGGGCCAGCTGTAGTTGTCGATCGCGTCCGTCTCGGAGGAGTACGGCGCGCGGAACAACGTCGTCGTGATGCCGGCCGCGCCCGCCAGGGCGAGCTGAGTCTGTTCCATTTCCCGGTCGACCCGGGTGCCGCTCTGGTACGAAAGGTCGACATGGGTGAAAGTATGGATTCCGACCTCGTTGCCCTGTTCGACCATCGTCTTCACGATGCCCGGATAGCGCGAGACCATCGAGCCGACCAGGAAGAACGTGCCGGGCACGTCGTTCTCCTGAAGGATCTTCAGGACCTGGGGCGTCCAGGTGGGGTTCGGGCCGTCGTCGAAGGTGAGGGCGATCGTCTTGTCCGGCACCGAGACGCTCGTGGCCTGCCCGCCCCGGAAGGTGAGGATCGGACCGCCGTCGAGGATCTTCTCGGGGACCTTGCTCGAACTCGCCCCGTCGCGCACCCGTTCGTCACCGCCGACCTCGGCGCGCAGATAGCCGTCGAGCAGCATCACGCACGTCAGGGCGAGCAGGAGCAGCAGAGCGAGGATGACACGGGGCTTCTGGAGTGCCGCGGCCCGGCCGGCCGCCCGCTCGATACGGGTGGGGGCGCGGCGCCGGCCGCGGGGGGACGTCGTGGTCGTCATGAGGGTGGCTGCGTTCCCGTCAGTTGGCGGCCGCGGCGGCGGACGCGGACGAGGTCGGGTCGGCGGCACCTGAGGGCAGTGCCGACGGGGTGCCGCCGGGGCGGCCGATCCGGTTGCCGATGCCGCCGTCCGGCCGCAGGCCGCCGGGTCCCTGCACGCTCTGCGCGGTGTCCCCGAACGGCAGGAGCGAGGACGGGTTCAGCGAGGTGCCCCACCCCATGAAGGCGGCGCCGAGCACACCCGCGTACGCGAGGCAGACCACGCCCAGGAGGACGCCGATCCGCCGCAGCAGCTTCGATCTGCGTCCCGAGTTGTCAACGAACACGGGCCCCTCGACGGAGGCGTTGCCGCGTTTGCGACGGCGACCACGGTCGGCGCCACGACTTTCGATGGCAGTCTCTGAATGCATTCCACGGATATTAGGGACGCTTTATGTGCCAACCCCTTCGACTTCCCTGTGAGCCCACTATGAGAGGCACTCCAACCTGTCTTTTCACTAAGAGAAACCGTAAATCCCGACGCCCCCTGTCGCCCGCACGGGCGTATCGAATGCCCCTTTCGTACGGGCGTTTCGCCCAACTTGCCCACACCTTTCCATGAAATTCCTGTGAGATACCTGTGCACGAAAGACCACAGCGTGATGTGAGACATTTCCATACGGCAATCACGCTTTGTTTCCATCCTGAGACAGAAATCACGAGAGCGGGTGCATACGCAATGAGGAGTTTCCTGAGGCCGATGGCCGGGCTGGCCTGCCTGTTTGCCATGGCCACGGCGGGCTGCTCCGCGGGGTCCGGCGGCACGTCGGACGCGGCACCCGCGGCGCCGGAACAGTCCGACTCCTCCCCCTCGGCGGGTGCTTCGGACAAGGGTTCGGGGGGTGCCTCGCAGACCCCGTCGTACGAGCCGTACGTCAGCGCCGAGGAGGCCTCGGCCAATGACTCGGCCGGCTCCCCGACGACGTACAACCTGGCTTTCGTGATCTCGGACGGCAGCTGTACGCCGAAGTGGAACGGCACCTCGGCCGTCGGGGACCCGGCGGTGAAGTCCCGGATCGCGAAGCTGACGAAGTCCGGCGCGAGCGTGCGCGTCTCCTTCGGCGGGGCCTCCGGCAAGGAACTGGCGTCGGTCTGCGACAGCGCCTCGAAGCTGGCGGACGCCTACGGCCGGGCGCTGGACGCGGCGGGGGCGACCCAGGCCGACTTCGACATCGAGGGCACCCAGCTGGCCGACTCCGGCTCGGTCGCCCTGCGCTCCCGGGCGATCGCCGAGTTGCAGAAGGACCGGCCCGGCCTGCGGGTGTCCTTCACCCTGCCGGTCATGCCCAGCGGCCTCGACGCCGAGGGCCTGGCGCTGCTGAAGTCCGCGAACAAGTACGACGTCCAGGTCTCCGTCGTGAACATCATGACGATGAACTACGGGGAGTCGTACACCGCCGACATGGGCGACTACGCCCTCACCTCGGCCAAGGCCACCCACACCCAGCTGAAGGAGGTGTTCGGGCTGTCCGACGCGGCCGCCTGGCGGGGGATGGCCCTCACCTCGATGCTCGGCGTGAACGACGTCGCCAACGAGACGTTCTCGCTGTCGGACGCGGCCCAGGTGCGGACGTTCGCCGAGGAGAAGGAGATCGCCTGGGTGTCCATGTGGTCCACCTTCCGCGACCAGCAGTGCGAGGACGGCCGGGCGTCGCGGGACGACGCCGCGACCGACTGCAGCGGGGTGAAGCAGAGTTCGGGGGCGTTCGCGGAGGCGTTCTCGGGCTAGGGCCTTTCGTCTGGATCAGCCCGGCGTCGGCACCATCAGGATCACCGGCGCCGGTGCACCAGCCGTCCCGCGACGACGGTCGCCACGCAGGTCGCGGCCCCGCGCCCCAGCAGCGTGACCTCGTCCGGGACGTCGAAGACGGCGAAGGTCGCGACACCGGTCGGCAGCAGCGGCCCCACACCGGCCTCCGCGAGGCTCCCGGCGGAGGCCAGCGGGTCCAGGGACGGCGCCCCGGCGGGCGGCGCCGGACGCTCCACGGTGAGCAGCCCCGCCCGGCGCACCGCGTCCAGCACGGCGGGCCGCGCCAACTCCCCCGCCACCGCGACGGTTCCGTGCGCCAGCATCCGCTGCACACCGCGCCGGGCGCTCGCACCCCAGCGGGTGTCGGTGGGCGCGAGCGCGGCCAGCGCCTCGCCGGTGAGCGGTTCGGTGCCCAGTTCGTCGGCCTCGCGCGGGTCGGGATGGTAGGCCCGCTCCAGCAGTTCGGGCCCGTACGGATTCAGCAGTCCCGGCGTGAGCAGTCCCGGCCAGCGGCGGACGCGGGCCGTCGGGTGCCCGGCCGCCAGTTCCCCGTACGGGCCGACGGCCGCCAGCTCCCGGCCGTCGACGAGCACCGCGCCGTCCGGCAGGGCGGGCCGCCGGCCGTCCGGGATCAGCAGGTCGGCGGCGTGGATCGTCAGCACGCGCTGGTCAGTTGGAGGCCAGCAGCTTCAGCTCGGGATGTGCCGTGCCGCCCTCGATCGCCGTGGAGGAGATGTGCGACATGACGCGCTCGTCCACGGGGTCGTTCGCCGGGTCGTCGTGCACGACGACGTGCTCGTACGTCGTGGTCCGCTGGGCCGGGACCCGGCCCGCCTTGCGGATCAGGTCGATGATCTCCATGCGGTTGGAGCGGTGCTTGGCGCCGGCGGAGGAGACGACGTTCTCCTCCAGCATGATCGAGCCGAGGTCGTCCGCGCCGTAGTGCAGGGACAGTTGGCCGACCTCCTTGCCGGTGGTCAGCCACGAGCCCTGGATGTGGGCGACGTTGTCCATGAACAGCCGCGCGATGGCGATCATCCGCAGGTACTCGAAGAGCGTGGCCTGGGTGCGGCCCTTCAGGTGGTTGTTCTCGGGCTGGTAGGTGTACGGGATGAAGGCCCGGAAGCCGCCCGTACGGTCCTGGACGTCACGGATCATCCGCAGGTGCTCGATGCGCTCGGCGTTGGTCTCGCCGGTGCCCATGAGCATCGTGGACGTGGACTCGACGCCGAGCCCGTGCGCGGTCTCCATGATCTCCAGCCAGCGCTCGCCGCTCTCCTTCAGCGGGGCGATGGCCTTGCGCGGCCGCTCCGGGAGCAGCTCGGCGCCGGCGCCGGCGAAGGAGTCGAGTCCGGCCTGGTGGATCCGGGTGATGGCCTCCTCGACCGACACCTTCGAGATCCGGGCCATGTGCTCGACCTCGCTCGCCCCCAGGCTGTGGATGACGAGCTGCGGGAACTCCTTCTTGATGGCGGAGAAGTGCTTCTCGTAGTACTCGACGCCGTAGTCCGGGTGGTGGCCGCCCTGGAACATGATCTGGGTGCCGCCCAGTTCGACGGTCTCCGCGCAGCGGCGCAGGATGTCGTCGAGGTCGCGGGTCCAACCCTTGTCGGTGTCCTTGGGGGCCGCGTAGAAGGCGCAGAACCGGCACGCCGTGACGCACACGTTCGTGTAGTTGATGTTGCGCTCGATGATGTACGTCGCGATGTGCTCGGTGCCGGCGTACCGGCGGCGGCGTACGGCGTCGGCGGCGGCGCCCAGCGCGTGCAGCGGGGCGTCACGGTAGAGGACTAGCGCCTCCTCGGGCGTGATGCGTCCGCCCGCCGCCGCGCGGTCGAGCACGGCTGTGACATCAAAAGACGTGGGCTCGGCCTTCTCGGTCACCGGAGCATCCCCTTCGTCACGGGTTGTGGACGGACCGAACCAGCCTACGCCAGGCCTTTTCCCGCCCCGGCCGCACCCGCCCGCTACACGGTCGCACCCACCCGCACCGGACGGCGGACGCGGGGGCAGCACGCGGCCGCCCCCGCCCTCAGGCCGAGTACGCGCCGATCAGCAGCCCGGCGAACGCGCCCGCGATCAGGAAGGGCCCGAACGCGATGGACGTCTTGCGCCCGGCGCCCCGCGCGACGACGAGGACACCCCCGTACACGGCCCCGAAGAGGAACCCGGCGAAGGTGCCGAGCAGCACCGTCGGCCAGCCGTACCAGCCGAGGACCGCCCCGACGCCGAGCGCCAGCTTCACATCGCCGAATCCCATGCCGCCCGGGTTGACGAGGAACAGCACGAAGTACCCGCCGCCCAGGGCGAGGGCGCCGTACAGCGCGGTGAGCCAGGTGCCCGCGTGCTCGGGCGCCAGGGCGGCCGCGCCCAGCAGGGCGAGGGCGGCGGCGGCCAGCGGGAGGGTCAGGACGTCGGGCAGCCGCTGCACCCGGAAGTCGACCACCGCCAGCAGCACGCCGACCGGTGCCAGCAGCAGCCAGACGGCGAGTTCGGGCCGGGTGCCGGTGGCGGCGGCGAGAGCGGCGCAGACCGCGGCGGCGGAAAGGGCGAGGAGGGCCGCACCGGGGCCGTACCGTGCCTCGGCGCGCGGGCAGCGCGCGCACCGCGCCGGTCCGGTCCAGCCGCGCAGCGGATGCCCGCCCGGACACTCCCGGCGCCACGGTTCGCCCGACGGCACGGAGAAGCGATGGGCGGCCCGGGGCAGCAGCGCCCCCGTCGCCGCACCCCACAGGGCGGCGACGAGGACCAGCGCGGTGCTGCTCATCCCGCCGCGGCGACGCCGTCGCGCCAGGTCGGCAGCAGCTCGTCGAGCAGCGCCTCGGTGCGCGGCGGCAGACCGCGCGCGCCGCTGCGCCCGACGAGGTCGGCGGCGAGCACGGTGAGCCGGTCCGTGTCCTCGGTGGCGTGCGTGGCGCGCAGCAGCTCGTGCCAGAGCCGCTCGTCGTCCGAGGCGGTCCGCACGGCCGCGTTCAGCGCCTCGATGGCCTTCTCCGCGCGGCCCTTCTCCAGGTGGAACTCGGACAGCGCGAGCCCGATGTCGGCGACGAGCAGCGGCAGCTGGGCGTCGACGATCTCGTGGGTGAGCCAGCGGTAGCGGCCCTCGGCCCGGTCGGCGAGCAGCGGCCCGCGCACCAGCACCAGCGCGTCGGTGAGCAGCCGGCCGCGCACGACCCGGCTGTCGACGCCCTTGCCCTGGGTGGCCTCGTGGTAGAGGGAGCGCAGCACGTCCAGGTCGGAGACGACGGACCGGGCGAGGGTGAGCCGTCCGGTCGCGTCGGCGGTGAGCCGGGGCGAGCCGTCCGGGTCGGTGCCGAGCCAGGCCCGCAGCCGTTCGATCAGCGCGTCGCGCACGTCGTCGGTGACCCCGCGCGGCCACAGCGCGGAGGACAGCACCCGCGGGTGCACGCCCTCGCGGTGCAGCAGCAACAGGGCCAGCGCCTCGTGCAGCAGCGCGCTGCGCTCGTCCTCGGGGGCGTCCAGACCGATGATCTCGTACGAGCCCACGAGCCGCGCGTACACGGCCGGACGGCCCTGCTCGCTGATGTCGACCAGGAACGGCGGGGTCGTCGTCGGCCCGTCCGGGCCGTGCTCGGGGTCCGCCTGTACGAACAGCTCGACGACGGCCTGCTGTTGGGCCACCGGCAGCATCTGGGCGGCCAGTTCGAGGCCGAGCAGCGGGGCGCGCAGGGTGCCGTCGCCGCTGATCTCCATCTCCCAGGCCGCGCCGGGCAGCCGGCCGGTCTCGGTGCCGACGAGATAGCCGATGCCCAGCCGGCTGGCGTCAGCGGCGAGTTCGGCCAGCTTGACGGCGTCCTCGGCGGAGGGCTGGGCGGCGAGCAGCACCAGGTGCGGGGCCCAACGGGTGTGCTGGGCGGGGCCGGTGCGCCCGGTGAGGACGGAGTCGTGCCCGGCGGCGCCGAGCGCGCCCCGGCGCTGCCGGGTCTCCGCCTCCATGGCCTCGACGAGCGCCTCGATGCCGTCGAGGTGACGCAGCCGGTTGGGCGCGAGCGGGGTGAGGTCCTCGCCGAACCCGACGAGCGTGATGGTCATCCGGTCCGACCAGCCGTTGGTGGCGAGTTCGGCGGCGACGGAGGCGAACACGGCGGCCCGGTCGGCCTCGCGGCCGCTGAGGGAGACGATGCCGGGCACGGCCTCCAGGTTGAGCAGCAGCCGCGAGTCGTCCATGGTGCCGAGGCTGACCAGGCCGGGGTACGGGGCGGCGGTGTCGAGGTCGTCGTACCGCGCGGCTTCGGCGCGGGTCAGCACCCAGAAGGTCTGGTCCTGCCCGAGCTGCCACGGCGCGGGCGGCTTGCCCGCGGGCTGGGCGAGCTGGAGGTGCAGGTCGCCGTTGCTGAGCCAGGCCGCGTACACGGTGGGCAGGGCGCGCGACTCGTCGGCGAGGGCGGCGGACAGGCCGCGCAGCGAGCGGTCGAGGAGCCGTACGCCCTCGGGGTCGGCGCCGACCAGCAGCGCGTCCTGGACGTCGAGGGCGTCGCCGGTCGGGGTCGGCGGCTCCATGCCGCGACGGCCGCCGACGGCACCGATGGCCGACTGCCACAGCGCCTGTCGGCGCCGGCGGCCGAGCGCGCCGAGCAGACCGGCGGCGAGCAGCGGCGCGCCGAGCAGTGCCTCGGGCAGTCCGAACGCCTGGTCGCCGGAGTCGGCGGAGGCCGTCCGCCCGTGCTGCTGCGCACCGTCGCCCGCGGGCCGCTGTGCGGGCAGCGACGCCTCGGAGGCGCCGGCCCCCTGCCGGTGCCCGCCGCCCTGGGCCTGGTCCCCACCCTGGGCCTGGTCCCCGGACTTCGCGTGGTCCCCGGACTTCGCGTGGTCCCCGCCCGCCGCCTGGTCGCCGGACTTCGCGTAGTCGTGGATCTGCTGCTGGACCTCGGGCGAGACCGCGGCACCGGCGTCCGGCATCTCCACGAGGTCACCGCCCCGCGCGTCCCCCGGCATCTCCATGATCCAGCCGGGCCTGATGAGACTGGCCTCGGACAGCCGCGAACCGTCCGGCTGCACACGGTCCTTGTTGAGCTGGTAGATCTCCTTGTACCGGCGGCCGTCGCCGAGGTGCCGCTGGGCGACCTCCCACAGGGAGTCGTGGTGGCGCCCCTCGGGCGGCTGGATCCGGTAGAACTTCGTGGCGCCCGCCCTGGCCGTACCGCTGTCGGCGTCGGCCTGCGCGTGGGACGCCTGTTCGGCCAGGGCGGCGGCGGTGGACGCGGCCTGCTCCTGCTGCTGCGCGAACAGTCCGGGCGTCGCCTGCGCGGCGGCCACGGTCCCCTTCTGGTTGCCCTCCATGCCGTGCCCGAGCTGCGAGAGCCCCGGGGTGAAGCTGGCGGCCGTGGCCCCGACGAGCAGCAGCGCGGCGACGAGCTGGCGGGCGAGCAGCTGGCTGGGCCCGGACCCGGGCACCCGCCCCGGCACGCCCACGCCCGACACCGCCGCCTTCACCTCGACGAGCACGCACGCGGTGAACTGCGCCCAGGCCAGCCAGACCACGACGGTCAGGATGTGCAGGAACGTCGTGACGGTTATCTCCTGCTGCAGCCAGTCCAGGCTCGGCGCCTCGCTGGGCAGCGGCCACCCGACCTCCACGGCCAGCGCCCCGGGCACACCGACGACCAGCGCGAGCAGGGCGACGAAGGCGAAGAACGCCTTCACGAAGTCCCCGAACGTGCGCCGCCGCAGCCGCACGGGCTGCGGAGTGCGGTTCCGCGGGCCGGTCGGGCTGCCCGTGGAGCTTGGAGTGCTGCGTCGCGCCATGGCGGGTGTCCTGGGTGGTGTGGAGACGGGGGTGGACTACGTCGAATCTTATGGACTGCCGCTGACACCGGGTAAGGGCAGCGACAGCGCCCTAGTCGGCACCGAGCGCCGCGCCGAGCGCGGTGAGGAAGGCCGCACGGTCCCGGGTCGGCACCATCAGCGCCTCACCGCCACGCGTCACGAGCACCGCACTGTCCATGCCCATCGGCACGGACCAGCCGCCGCCCACCAGACGGGGGTTGCCGAGGTCGGCGGCGCGCAGACCCGGGACCGGGGCGTCGACGGCGCCCGCGGAGGTCGCGAGGCGCTGGACCACGCCCGGCCGCGCCTGCCCGGCGGCCTCCCGCACGGACGCGGGGTCGAGGTCGGTGAGCGCGATCCGCTCCCGGCCCACCCGCAGGGTCTCGTCGTCGATCCGGATGCGGTTGTAGACGTACTTCGACAGCGGGACCGCGTTGAAGGGCACCCAGATCAGCACGAGGAACATCGCCGACATCGCGAGCCACAGCCCGAGGTCGTCGGGCAGGCTGCCCACGGCCATCCAGGCGATGCCGACGACGTAGAGGACCGTGGTGACGGTCAGCCACGTCCTGGGGATCTTCTCTTCGTACCGCATGGGGGATTCCGTTCCTCTGCTCGTGCTGCTCGGCGGGGCCGGCTCAGCCGACCTCGTTCTCCGCCACCGCCTGGCCGTGGACGACCACGTTCCCGCCGTAGAACATTCCGGTGAAGACCGGCGAGTACGTCAACTGGATCTCGACCTGCACCCGTTGGGCGTCGGCCGCGACACAGTGGCTGGCGGCGATGTCCGCGCCGTTCATGTCCATCTCGCGGGCGAAGGTCTTGACCCGCGTGTCGCAGTTCTGGAAGTTGATCGGCGCGGGCCCGTTCTCGTTCTCGTAGAGGGACCCGCGGTCTATGTCCTGGGCTGCGAACCGGGCCGCCTGTTCCGCGATGTCGGCGGCCCGCTCCCGCTTGGAGATGGACAGGCCGCCGTCGATGACGAACGCCGACAGGGACAGGAAGACCAGCGCGAAGATGATGACCGCGCCGGCTCCGGAGCCGCGGTCGTCCAACTGCGGGCGCCGGGCGGCCCACCAGCCGCGGCCCGCGCGCACGAGTTCTCTCACGCCGTCCTCCGGAACGGGTCCAGGGGTGAGCTGAAGCTCGCCGTCAGCGTGGTCGGCACGTCCAGGCCCAGCATCGCCAGGCCGCGCACCTCGCAGCTCACCCGGACCGTGAAGATGGTGTCGGGCTCGAAGCCCGCGCTGGTCTGGGTCACCGACACCGGTCCGGAGCACACGTCCGTCAGGTCGGCCTCGGCCGCCCTGCGCGCCTCGGCGATGGCCGTCCCGTGGTCCTTCTGGATCGACCCCGCGCGGGCCGCGTCGCGGGCCGCGCCGTCGAGCGCGCCCCGGCCGTCGACCAGCTGCCCGAAAGCCACCAGCACCAGGATGAACAGGATCATCACCGGGGCCAGGATCACGACCTCGACGGTGGACAGACCGCGGTCGTCGGCCCGCACGTTCCGCGTGACCCGCGCGACCCATGCCCCCCGGACATCCCGCATGTCCCGTGTACGGCGCCTGCCCGGCCGGGGAACCGTGGAGTCCATCTAGTTCCCCCCGTCCCGCACGAACCGCTCCACCGGCCCCGACGACTGCGCGTGCACCGTCAGGTCCAGCCCCGGGAACACCGTCGGCACCCGGGCCGTGATCTCCACCCCCACGGTGTTCTGCTCCGGCTGGAGCAGCGACACGTCGGGCGCGAGCACGAGCTGCGGGCCGAGCTGCCTGATGTAGGTGTCGACCACGCCCCGTGCCTCGCCCCGCCACTCGCCGGGGTGCTCGTCGGCGGTGGCGCGGGCCTTGCGGGCCCCGGCCTGGGCGGCGGCCTGGGCCACGTGGTCGGCGAAGAAGTACAGCGCGAACTGCACCGTCGCGAAGATCATGAAGAAGAGGACGGGAGTGAGCAGCACGAACTCGATCGCCGTCATGCCGGAGTCGCCGCGGGTGGATGCCGCCTCACGCGTCATCGCCACCCTGCGGCGTATCCCTCTGCCTACGCCCACGAGCAACCCCGTCACCCCGTATCCCCGCATTGCGAACTCCGGACCCCGTACGTCCGGTCAGCAGGTGCCGCTGGCGTTCGCGCCCTTGATGCAGTCGCCGACCTTGTTGGCGCCGTCGCTGAGCGCGGCGTTGATGATCGCCGCGACCACACCGACGATCGCCACCACGACCGCGGAGATGATGACCCACTCGACCGCGGAGGCGCCGCGGTCCAGTTCGCCGGAGCGGGCACGCTCGACGCGGGCCTGGAGGAAGGCGACCAGGAAGTCCACGGCCGGCATCCCCGTGCTGAAGTTCCGTCCGTTCATGATGAGTTGTCCTCTCGAATGCGATTTCACTGCGAGTGTGGCCAGTTGAGCCTAAGCGCGGCAGTTCTGGAATCGGTGTCAGCTCTGTGTCACACCTGGAACACCCGCATCGCCGCGGGGAAGATCAGGAACACCAGGAACCCGGCGCACAGCAGCAGTTGGGCGACCAGCATCGACTGCGACTTCTCGCCCGCGCTGCCCTCGATCTCGGCGAGCTCGCGGTGCCGCATGGTCTCGGCGCGCGAGGCGAGCGACTCGCGCACCTTCGCACCGTCGTCGGCGACCAGGGCGAGGGAGGCGGAGAGGTCCTTGAGCTCCTCCACGCCGATCTCCTCGCCCAGCTGGCCGAGCGCCTGCCACTGGCTGATACCGGTGATCCGGGCGTCGGCGAGGGCGTTGCGGATGCGCTGCGTCGCCCAGCCGTCGGAGACCTCCGCCGCCGCCATCAGCGCCTCGGGCAGACCCCGGCCGCCGGCCAGGCTCATCGACACCAGGTCGAGGTAGGCGCCGATCACCCGGCGCAGGTCGCGGCGCTTCTCGGTGGCGTCCCGGCGCACCTCGAGGTCCGGCAGGAAGAAGAACAGCGCCCCGCACAGCAGGGCCAGCCAGACCGGGATGACGGGGCTGGAGCTGAAGCCGAGCTGCCACACGATGGCGAACAGGAAGGGCCCGAAGAACAGCCCCGCCGCCGACAGCAGCACCTTGGTCGCCAGGAAGCTCTCCCAGCTGCGGTCCAGTACGGCGAGGTCCGCGCGCAGCGACCGCTGCTCCCAGCCCTGCTGGAGGTAGAAGTCGGAGACACGGGCGCCGACCTGGGCACGCAGCGAGCCGAGGCGGCCGCTCTCCTGGGTCTGGCGGGACGACTCGTACGCCGTGCCGCGCGCCCGCAGCGCGTCGATCCGCGCGACCTGCGCGACGGCGCTGCGCTTGGACGGCATCAGGGCACGGATGAGGGCGTAGACGCCCAGGCCCAGGACCGCGCCGACCGTGATCGGCATCGTCAGGTTCACCGGCGTATCCCTTCCTCCGGACGAAGCGGCGGGGACTGGCCCGGCGGGACCTGTCCCGGCAGCGGCTGGCCCGGCCCGCCCTGACCCGTCTGCGGGGCCGGCATCCGGGGTCGTACGAACTGCACCGCGGACTCGTCGCGCACCAGGAACCGCTCGGGCGTCTCGATGGTGGACAGCTTGCGCAGCCACCAGAAGCCCAGCGCGAACAGGCCGCAGACCACGGCGAGGACCAACTGGCCGACCGCGGTGCCGTACGGCTCCACGAAGTCGCGGTTGAAGACGGCCAGGCCCAGCACGAAGGCGACCGAGACCGCCACGACGATCTGCACCGAACGGCGGGTCGAGGCACGCTGGGCCATCACGCGCTGACGCATGTCGACCTCCTCGCGCGCCGATTTCGCCAGCGCGCCCAGCACCTGGCGCAGACCCGGTCCGCGCAGCCGCGCGTTGAGGATCAGCGCCGCGACGATGATGTCCGCGGAGGCGTCGTCGATCTCGTCGGCGAGGATCTGGAGCGCGTCGGGCAGCGGGGTGCGCGCGCGCAACCGGTCCACCAGGGCGTCCAGATGGGGGCGCAGCACCGGGGCGGCCGCGCGGGCCGAGGCCGGGATGGCCTGCTCCAGGCCGACCGCGCCGGCGATGGTGTCGCGCAGCGACTCCGTCCAGGAGGCGAGGGCCTCCACCCGGCGCATCGCGGTCCGCTCCTCGCCGGCACCGCCGAACAGGCGGTCCCAGAAGAAGACGAGCACGCCCGCCGCGATACCGGCCACCGCCCAGCGGGTCAGCAGCAGCACGACCAGACCGATCACGGCCGCGAGCGAACCGCGCTGTCCGGCGAACCGGAGCAACTCGCTCGCCCGCTCGCTGGCCTTCTGCTTCTCGTGCGCGGGCTTGGCGGGCAGCCCGCGGATCGCGACGACGAGCAGCGCGAGTCCGCCGCCGACCGCGACGCCGGAGCCGATCGCGTACATGACGGTGGTGGAGAACAGTCCGCCCAGGGAACCGGGCGAGCCGAGCGCCGTGTAGGACGTCATCGCGCTCACCCCCAGCTTCCGTGGGGCTGGTAGCCGTAGGCGATCAGTTCCTCCAGGCAGGCTATGGGGGCGTGCGGGACGACCCGGCCGTCCGGCGCCTCGGCGAACACCTCGCTGGACAGCACACGGCCGTCGACGCCGTTGACCTCGCGCACGGAGGTCACCACGCGCTGGAGGCGGCCGCCGCTCTGGTAGTTGTTGCGCCGCTGGATGAAGACGACGAAGTTCACCGCGCCCGCGATCAGCATCTGGCTGGCCTCGATGGGCAGTCGCTCGGACGCCTGGAGGGCGTAGGTCGAGATGCGGTTGAAGACCTCGTGCGAGCTGTTGGCGTGGATCGTGGACAGCGAACCGTCGTTGCCCTGCGACATCGCGTTGAGCATCGTCACGATCTCGTCGCCGAGCACCTCGCCGACGATGACGCGGGAGGGGTTCATACGCAGCGACCGGCGCACCAGCTCGGCCATCGCGATGGCGCCCTGGCCCTCGGAGTTGGGCAGCCGCTCCTCGAACGCCACCACGTTGGGGTGCAGTTCGGGGAACGTGTCGAGGCCGAGCTCCAGCGCGCGCTCGACGGTGATGAGCCGCTCCTGCGGCGGGATCTCGTTGGCGAGGGCGCGCAGCAGCGTCGTCTTGCCCGCGTTCGTGGCCCCCGCGATCATGATGTTCTTGCGGGCGCGCACGGCACAGGCCAGGAAGTGCCCGAGCTCCGGGGCGATGGTGCCGTTGCCGACCAGGTCGGAGATGAACACCTTGCCCATACGCGCACGACGGATGGACAGGGCGGGGCGGCGGGCCACGTCCATCACGGCCGACAGTCGCGAACCGTCCGGCAGCCGCAGGTCGAGCTGCGGGTTCGCGGAGTCGAACGGCCGTGACGACAGACCCGAGTAGGCGCCCAGCACCTGGATGAGCTCGATGAGCTCCTCGTCGGTCTCGGCGACCGGATCGCCCTTGACCTCGCGCCCGTCCGCGTACCCGACGAACACCTGGTCGCAGCCGTTGATGTCGATGTTCTCGACCTCGGCGTCGTCCAGCAGCGGCTGGAGCCGGCCGACCCCGAACAGCGCGGCGTGCACGGCGGCCGCGTACTGCTCCTCGGTCTCCGCGTCCAGCGGCGTACGGCCCGCGTTGATCTCGGTGCGGGCGTGGTCCTCCAGGATCTGGGCTATGACGGCGCGTGCGTAGTGACGCTCGTCCTCGCTGGACATCGGCGTGACGCCGGAGACCTGGTCGAGGCGGCGCTGCTCGGCGATACGGTCACCGGCGTCCTGCCGGAACCGCTTGACCAGCTGGTGGTCGACAGCGGTCATCGGCCGGCTCCCGCATGGCCGGTGACCTGGCCCTGCTGCGGTACGGACCAGGCGGCGCCGTACTGCTGGTAGAGGTCGGCGGCGACCTTGCGGGCCGAACGGATCAGCAGCGACTTGTCCAGCCGGCCGCGCCTGCGGCCCGCGAGCTGCTCGGCGCCCGCCGTGTCGTCGGCGATCGTGCCGACCACCCGGGCGCCGGTCTGGGCGTGCACGAGCATGTCGTTGACCTGGTTGACCAGCTTGCCCGCGTCGGACGGGTCGGCGACCAGGACGACCCCGATCACCGGGTTGCCCAGGCTCGCGGCACCGCGCGGACCGCCGTGCAGCTTCGCCGACAGGGCGGCGGCCCGGTCCCGCACCCGGGCGATGGCCTCGGGCTCGGTACGGGAGATCAGCAGCACCAGCGCCGCGTGCGGGAACAGCTCCACCGCCGGGGTGTCACCGCTGATCCGGCCGCAGTCGGCGATCACGTCGGCGGGCGCGTTCGGGGAGTCGGCGAGCGTGGCGAAGGCCTGTCCGAGCGTCGGCCACAGCCCCGCGAGACCGGCGGCCTGCTCGGCGATCCCGAGCCCGACCACGACCTCCAGACCGCCGCTCAACGGCTGCACATGGTCCCAGAGTTGATCCGGTACGAGACCACGGCGGGCGGTCGCGGCGATCGACAGCATGCCTATGTTCGGGTTGAGCTGCCCGCCGTGCGCGGCGGCACTGCGGTACACGAGGTCGCCGCCCGCCGGGTCGGCCTCGACCAGCAGGGAACGCCGCGGCCAGACCGCCGCGAGGGCGACGGCCGCGGTGGTGACGCCGGGAGAACCCTTGTCAGCGGCCAGAGCGATGAGAGCCATGGGTCCGAAGCCGCCTTCAGCTACTGGGGACGAGAACGATGGCCACTTCGCCGTTGGACGCGGCCTGGGCCAGCGCGGCGGCCTTGTCGCTGTCGACGACCAGCGTGACCGGCAGGTTGGTGCTGCTGATCACGTCGTCGCCCTTGGCCGGCTGCACATAGCTGACCCGCGCCTTGTCGACCAGCAGCGAGTTGTCGCCCGCGGCCGAACCGCTCGCACCCGAACCCGAGCTGCTGCGGGAGCCGACCCGGTACGCCGCCACGACGTCCCCGGACTCCAGGTTCGACGGGTACTGGCCCTCCTTGAGGGAGAGACCGACGGTCGCCTTGCCGGCTTCGAGCTTGCTTCCGTCGCCGAACATCTCCCCGACGGCCACCACACCCTTGGGGATGGTGCTGACGGCCTTCAGCTTCGTCAGCTGGTCCAGCTGGGACCACGGCACATAGTGGATGCCCGCGTCCTCGGCGACCAGGACGGACGTCGTGTTGGACTTCGACACCGAACCGCCCGCCGGGATCTCCGCCGTGATCTTCACGACCTCGATGCGGTTTCCGGCCTGGAGCACGAGCATGGTCGCCCCGAGCGCCCCGACCAGGATCAGCAGCACCGCCAGCGCGGCCAGCGCGGGCTTGCGCTCGCGCGGCGGCGTGGGAAGCCGGTCACCGACCGACGTCTGAGTCGGTGTCGCGGGACGACCCGCGCCCGCCCCCGTACGCTCCTGGATCTTCACGCCACCGCTCCCCGTACAACCAAGAAATCGTCTGCCAATTTCTTTGCATTCATTGCAAATCCGGACACTTTCCCCGTCATCCCGTGTGCGGGACGCACCGAACACGGTTCCCCGGTCGGGCAGTCGGACGAAGCGAGGCCGAGTGTCAGGCGCTCGCACGGTATCAGCCGCACATAAGCCCCTCAAGGCGAGCCGGGACCCTCAAAACGCGCCCGGACCGCCCTTGTCGAACTGCAACGCCCGCCCACAGCAGCCCAGTTGAGTACGCATCTCCGTCAACTCCGGTCCGGTGTGCGGCTGCGAATCCGTTGCCGCTCCGTCATATTGCCGATCTCACAAGACTGGACCTCATTTGTCACCACCTGGTCATAGGGCCCGCACGATTCACCCACGCCCCCCGACCCGGCCGACCGCCCGCACACCAACTCACCTCCCCGAGTGAACCCCTGTCACATGCCGGACCGGCCGGGGCCCGCCGCCCTGCCGTTTCCGCACAGGGCCGGCCCATCCCGCGGGGCGACGCATCGCCCCGTCGCGGTCAGGGACGGCGAGGACCACCAAGGGCTCGGCTCGACTCCGATCGACCTCGGGCCGGCGACTCGAACGCGGCCGTCACACGGACGGGCCTCCTCGCCGAAGGCGAAGAGGCCACGTGCTGTCCGCGTCCCCTACCGGTTGACGGCCTGGATCTCGTGCACGGTCACGTCCTGCTCGACCGTCGACAGCCCGTCGGGCAGCCCCGGCTGCCTCGCCGGACCGTCCGGGTCGGCCGAGTCGGTCCAGGTGACCTTCCAGGTGATCGACGCCTTGAACGGGTAGGTGCCGTCACCGGAGGAACGGCGGTACGTGACGTTGCAACCGGCGTCCGCGCTGTCGACCGTGTACCCGCCCTTGCCCTTGACCAGGTCGTACGAGCAGGTCTGCGGGTCGGCGTCGGCGGTGCCGGCATCCACCTTGAGCGCCACGGGGGTGGCGACCGTGGTCGCCGCCATCGCGACGCCCTTGTAGTCGATGCTGGCGGTCGTCCAGACCCGGTCGAAGTCGCCCTCGAACTTCACCCGCGTACCGAGGTTCACCACGAGCCGGTCCGCAGCCGGGCTGAGCACCACGGGCGGCTTCGGCAGCTTGGTCGAGTTGTAGGCCAGCTGGGAGAGGATCTCCGGCGTCAGCTTGTTGGGGTCCGGGGCCGGGTCGGCCGGCGGGACCCAGATCTCCCAGTTGTCGGTCGTGACCGGACACGCGGTGGTGTAGTCGTCGTTGCGGAACTTCACCTGCCACCACAGGCCGTCGTCGCCCTTGTGGTACTTCTCCCCGTCCCGCTTCTTGGCATAGCTCGCCGCAGGCTCTTGGGCGCCGTTGTACGCGGATTTGATGAACTCCTCGTACTCGTCCGAGGTGTACATCGGCTCGTACCAGCACACCGGGGGCTTCCAGTTGGCGTTGGAGGAGGTGGCCGTGGTGCTGCCACCACCCGAACCGGGCTTGCTCTGCTTGATCTGGATGTGCGCGCCGATGGTGCCGCCACCGGAGTCGGCGCCGGAGTCCGTGCTGGTGTTGTCGGTGGTGCCGGTGCCGCCGCTGCCACCACGAGTGTCGTCCGCGTACGCCGGAAATGCCATTCCCAGCGCCACGACGAGTCCAGCGACCGCGGCCGTCCGCAGGACCGGCCGCACAGTCTGCACCCGCGACCGCGTTCCTGCTCTTGTCCCTATCCCTGCACGCACGAGGGGTCCCCCTTCTTCCAGCTCTGTCGTGTCACCTGCCAGTCACCGGCCGAGTCCTTCGACGCCTGGAGCGTGTACAGGACATAGCTGTTGTCGCTCGGCGAGGTGCGCAGCACCTTCTGCGTCTTGATCTCCTTGCTGAATGCCTTGCTCTGGTCCTCGCAGTAGGTGACGGCGGCCGTTTTGCCCTCCGCGACGTCCGTCACCTTGAAGTTGTAGTACCGGTAGCCGCCTGTGAGCGTGAGCCCGTCCTTCTTGAAGTCCGCTACCTGCTTGGCCCAGTAGGTGTAGGCGGAGCCCGCGAAGTACCGGTTCAGGTTGGCGCTCTGGCTTTTGCCCTGCGCGAAGGCCTCGATGTTGGCCTGGGTGGAGTACGCCGCATCCCGCAAGATCGCGTCCTTCGTCGCGTCACTGGTGGAACTCCGGTCCACGGTGATCGTGAGACCGGAAGGGAGGTCGAAGGTCGGCGCGTTCTTCTCGGCCGCGGCGGAAGCGGAGGCGGACGGCGAGGCGGAGGCGCTCTCCTCCGAACCCGCCCCCTTGATCTTGTCGTTGTCCGAACCGTGGCCCGAATCGCTGCTGCAACCGGCCACGGAGAAGGCGACGGCAGCGAGAAGGCTTGCCGTGGCGGCCCTCTGTCGTGTGGTCAGCATGTCGTTCGTCCTCAGAACTAGGTGATCGGCTTGCCCAGGGATGATCCCACGTGGGCCGAATCGAGCACCAAGCTCACGACTGGACTGATGCGACACCGTGAAGTTCGTGAAGCCCCCTTCACACAACCACCCACCAACACCCCGATGCACAGGCAAACCCCGAAGGCCCCTACCTCCTCCCCTACCGGGCCCACCCAGCACCCGACGGTCGGGCTGGCGCGGCAACTGCCCCCGGGCACACCAGGCTCCCTCAAGGCCACACCCGAGGCACCCTCTCCCTGCCGCCCGTCCCTCTTACGTGTGAAGTCGATCTCCAGCCAAGCGAGCCCAATGTCCCAGTCGGGAAGGCACCTCGACACCCTCCATGGCCGGAATCCATCCCACATCGCGACAACAGTCGCACCGGCATGCGTATTTCACCCCACTAAGCTCCCACTTGCCCGCCTCCCGGATTGCCTCGAGGCATAACCGTCGGCCCCACCCGGCGACGCTCCGAGCGGGCTGAACTGGTCTGCCGTCCATCGGAGAGCCGACTGTGAAACGCCTAGCACCTGTCGAGCCCATGCGCGCTCGGGGCACGAACAACGCGCCCGACATTCGCCGCCGTGCCGCTGGTGCGTAACGGAGAACAGATCACCCTGGGGCCCGGTTGTTCCGAGTAGCACCGTGGCAGAGGCGGCGCACTGACTTGGCGATCAGCGATTTGCACGAAACGAGGAACCACCTTGGCTGACCCCAAAAGCCGGCAACTCACGCACCGAGCGGCCCAACTACGCGCTCTGGCAGAGGACATCGCAGCGATGGCAGACGCAGCGCAGAAGTTCGTCATCACAACCATGAAAACTTGGTCAGGACCACACGCGGATCGCGTCCGGGGCGAGCTGAAGGCCTGGCGATCGAAGTGCGCACAGGTCGCTGAATCACTGCGCCAGGAAGCTCACAAGTGCGATCAGTCCGCGAAGGAACACACGCAGCCAACTCCCTGAGCCGGAGAACGAAGCGTGATTGCCAGTGGGGCACGTGATTACACGCCTGGTCGGACGCGATCTGCCCCCGGCCCCTGCACGCGGCTCTCCAATTCCCTTGACTTGCCCCTCATCCCACTGGGAGCCGACCATGAACCGCCGCTCTTTACCCACTGCTGTCGTACTTGCCGCAAGCACAGCCATGTTGCTGACCGCGTGCGGCAACGGAACCGACTCGCCCAAGAGCAATGACAAGATCGAGGGCGCTCAACAGAGCGGGACGAATTCCGCGTCACCGACCCCTGCATCTGACACCGGCCGCCCAGAGCTGACACTCCCGAGCGACATCACAGAGGCCTTCGTAGGCTGGACGACCGGCGACGCGGCCAGGGATGCGATCCTCACAGATGCCGGGCGGGCCCAGACCGCTGTGACACACGCTGTCGTCAAGGGGGATCCCGAGGATCCGGGCCTGAGGTTCTACCAAGCAGACACGGCGCTCGCGGGCAGCCAGGACTGGGTGAAGTTGATCGTCGACTCCGGATCCACCTTCACTGGCACAGTTCGCTACTACGCGCCGAAGATCAGTATCTTCGGCAAGAAGTCGGCGGCCGTGGCTTACTGCTCAGACGAGAGCAAGGCCTTCAACAAAAACCGAAAGACGGAGAAGGTCGAAGAGACGCCTGTCTCGAACGACTCCTACGTCATGTACAGCACGCGCCTGAAGAAGAACGCACAGGGTGTCTGGCAGACCACGAAGCTCGAATCCGAACGAGGGAGCAAGTCGTGTGCGCCCTGAGCAAGCTGGTCGTGATGGGTATCATGACCGGATTCTGCGCCCTAATTCCGAGCACAGCAGCGGCAGGTTGGGGCCCATCAGGCCAAGCGAACAGCGTCAAGGCCGTGTCGAGCGGCAGCAAAAGCGGCGGCGATCTCGTCTCCATGGTCCGGTTTTCCGGTAGTACTGCCGGAGACAACAGCAGTGGCGTCGGGAACCTGACACCCGTGGGCGAGTGGAAGCCGCCGGCCTGCTGGTACGAGCCGCGTAGCGCGCGGGAGTTCTCGACGCACGTCGAGCGCATGTACGACGAGACCGTCAACGCTCCGGGTCAGGCGAACTATGCCAAGGCCAGCGTCGGCGAGTTCCGCAACACCTACAAGGACGGCCAGTACCAGAACTACAACCTCGACAAGGCGGATGAGGGCAGTTGGTGGGTGGCCGTCCATGACGAGACCCGCTGGATGGAACCCGAAGCCCAAGCCTGCGACAGAGCGCCGTTCTGGGTCGAGACCGGTGATACCCCCGATGTCCCCCAAGCCGTCACCTCGCAGGTGCTCGCCGGGCTCGCGTACAACAGGCTCCATCTGCCGGACACCAAGCTCACCCTCGCGCCGGCCGCCGCCACCAAGGTCAACCTCCCCACCTGGGCCTGGCTCGACAAGGCAGAGTTCAGAGAAGTCTCCGTGACTGCCTCCCTCCGAGCCGCCGGCCTCAACGTCCAGGCAACGACGACAGCGAAGCCGATCTCTCTCAAGCTCGAACCGGGCACCGGTGACGCCGCGACGTATCCGGCTTCGGGTATCTGCACACTCGGCGCAGGCGACACGATCGGTCAGCCCTACGCCAGGGGCAAGGCCGATGAGACTCCCCCGTGTGGCATCAGGTACCTCCGCTCCTCTGGCGCCGGACCATACAAGCTGCGGGCAAGCGTTACATGGCAGATCAACTGGACCGGAACAGGTGGAGCGGGTGGTGTCCTTCCTGATGGCACATTCGGAAGCACTCAGGACGTCACCGTGCAAGAAATCCAGGCGGTCAACCGCTAGGCGATCGCGGACATAAGCGCCTGGAACAAATCTGCCAGCGGAACATCGCGGCGAGCACCTGTGACGGCATCGCCAGGTGACCCTCACACGTGAGCACACTCCGCAGCGAACAGACCTCACGCCATGGAGAACAGCCAGAATGCGCATGGTAAACCCCGACGATCTCGACCAGCTCGCCAAGCTTCTGGATGGGAGAGGCAGCCTGGCCAACAAACTCGACGAGGCCGTCACCCGGGCATCCGCTCTCGGCGTTACGGAGAAGTTGGCCCCTCTCAGACCGATGCGCTCGTGGGTTGCGGAGACAGCGCCCGACCTTCGCAAGCGAGCCAGTATGGCTCGAGAGGATCAAGTTTTTGTTCGCGGCCATCGGGAGACATACAGCGACTGGCTGACACGTATCGGGGCTCATTACCTGGCTGACGTCCCAGGCGGGGCACAAATCGGTGAAGATAACATCGAAAATTTCCTCAATGACGTCAGCGATGCCACAGGCGTGATCAAGATCGGCGGCACCACCCTTGTTTCTGGCGCCTCGCTGAGTAATGTCTTATTCAAAAACTCTTGGTACCACGGATCGCTCCGTCAAGGCATTGAATCTCCCTGGTGGAGAGCGGATGGCGCCAGTGCAGCCCGCTCACGGATCGGCACTGCTTTAGGGAAGTTTCCCGTCGGCGAACTTCGCTCTCTCAGCGCACCAGGCAGCTGGCTACCCGGACAGCTAGGAAATTACTTTTCCAGAAGCACGCTGTACCAAAACGTGAGCCAGATCCCCTTCACCACGTCCCAACGGGCCAATCTCTTCGCTCAAGCTTGGGACAGCTTTCGCTCCCTGCCGCTCGTACGCTCGACCATTGCCAGAAGCGCAATCGACTTCATCGTCGGATCTGATTCCCTGGCCGCGAAGTACGGCGGACAGACTCATTCAGGCGCATGGACCGCGCGCGCTGGCCACGCCAATCTTTTTAGGGTTTTTCGCACTGCCTCATACGTCCAGAAGTTGAGCAATTCTCGGCCTTCTGTAATCACTGCAGGAAAGACAGCCTCACCATTCCTTAAAGGGCTCGGCGCGGCCATCAGAACCGGCGGTTTTCTGCGTGTCGCAGGCATTGGAGCAGGCGCCTTCTCGACAGGTGTCAGCTTCGCTAATCTCTGGGCACAGGGAAATCCCATCAGTGCTTTCAAGGAAAAAGGTGCCGCCTATGTCGCCGATGTGGCGGAACCCTGCTTCAACGCCTCCTTGACATGGGCCATGGTGTCTCCTAACCCGATCAGCATTGGGGCGACAATCGGAACCGGCGTGATCTACGGGGGAGCAAAGGTCATCGAACATCGAGGCGAGATCAGGGAAATAATGAGACGATCTGCCCACTGGGCCGGAGAAAGAGTGTCGGAAACGGCATGCGGTCTTGCGAGCAGCGTCAAGAGTTCCGCTAGGGCCGCCAACCCCATGAACTGGTTTCAGGGCGCATGAAAATAATGACTTCAAGGAGAAGATACATGACGGGACTTCAGTTCGAGCTGCGCCCGTTCTCGCGCAAGGAAAAAAACAGCCGTAAAGCGTTCATCGGAGCTTTTGGGGAGGTGGCTGTTACCAAGGAGCGTCGACAACGATCGCTCCGGTCAGGATTCGATCAGTTGACGGTCAGCCTCCAGGGCAAGCTAATGCCGGAAATTGAGTACCGCACGGTCGGCCCGGGTCGTCCCACCCTGAGGAGCGCAAGGCTGAGCATCAACGGCCAATCGGTACCACTCACATTCAACAGTAAGGCCGTCCGCAACACCTCGAGATCTTTGAAATTCAGTTATCAAGACCGATCGTACGAATATTCCGTCATCGGCTTCGACAAGGGCTCTACTCTCAGTCGCCCCGGCGTAATCGTCACAGTGACCCGTGGAATCAGCACGGCAGGGAAGGGGATGAGCAGTTTCGGCACTGTGACCGGAGACGCTGACGCGCTCGACCTCGCCCTGTCTCTTATCTTCGAAGAGATCAATACAACAGAATTGACAACCTCCGGACTTGTATCAGATGTCCTGAACAAAATCCTCAACCCGCGTGCCGATGAACTGGGCTGATGCAGATTTCAGTCGTGGGTCGAGGCTTATCGGGCTGGCCAGGGAGGTTGGTCGCGACCGGTCAATGAACACGTCACATCCAGAACAGGCTCGCATCTCAGCCCGGTAGCTTGGACGGGAGGTCGCACTCTGCCTCTTTGTGGGCGTATTGACCGAATGCCGTAGCCAGACGGATGAGCTTCTCTCGGACTTCGTTGTCCGATCCTTGAAGGCCCTTCAAAGCGTGAGCGAATATCGTCAGGTCGTGGGGTTGCTTGGTATTGGTCTCGCTGCTGTAGCACGGGACGTAGATCGCGGCCAGGTCCGACGTCGAGACACCCTTGATGCCGGCGCTGAAGTAGGTGACCTTTCCGGAGGTCGGGGGCAGTTCTTGCTCGGCCCATTGCTTCCAGGGCATGGCGACACCCATCTCGGCGTGCAGGTTGAGGAGGCGTTGGTCGTCGTCACCCATGGCCGAACAGGTTCCGCTGTAAGTCTCGTCCGGGTCGGGGTTCGATGTCATGACGAAGTCGTACTGCGCGGCTTGAGGCAGTACGGACTTGAAGATGTCGACTGCCGCCTGCCGGTCCGGCAGGTTGGGGCAGATATCGTCAGCCTTGATCTCGCCGCGCGCACCCGAGAAGGCACCGAGGAGGTAGGCCAGAACAACGGAGATGGCGACAACAGCGATCCCGCCGACGCAGCCGATGGTTCTGCGGTGAATTCTATTGCCGCTCGATCCTGTCAAGGCCCATCACCCATTCGTTTGTCGCGGCGGAGCAATTACTGTGCCGCAGCTTCGCTGTTCGATACCAGAGAATCCGCGTCCCGGAACCCCCTGCCCGCCGCGTGGCCGGCCTTGGATTCGTCCTCCTCGGATCCAGTGGCGGCCTTGACGGACTCTTGGGTGGTCAGTATGGCTGAGTCTTCGACCTGTCCCATATTTTGTACGTTCTTGTAGACTTCCTGCTTCAGCCCGTCCCCGTCGCCACCGAAGCCGTCGAGGATGCCGTTGAAGATCTCCCCCGATGCTGTGCCGGCCAGGCCGCCTGCCACCACTCCACCGGGGCCCGTGAAGGGGGCTGTGGCAATAGCCGTCGCGCTTCCGACCAAAGAGCCACCCCAAGTACTCACGTGATCCTTCCAGGCATTGTCTCGCGCATCCGCCTCCAGGTCGTCCTTGTCCGCCTGGAAATGCTGCCCGGCACCGATCACACCCTGGAACAGGCCGGTCTCGTAAGCAAGTTCGTTGATGGTGTCCCTGGTGTTCTGCGGGTAGGCGCCGGGGTGCTGCACCTGCGCCTCCATCAGCGCGGCAGCGTATACGTGCTGGGATACGTTGAGCCGGTCGTAGCCTTCCTTGTTGCGGGCCACCGTATGCAGGAATCGCGCAGCATCGTATTTCTGTATCTGAGCGACGGCTCCCGTGACCGGGAAGAGCTTGGCTCCATTCGCCTTGTCGGAATCCAGCGCCCGATGGAGATCCGGCATGTATTCAGCCGATATGTTCGCGAAGCTGTCCGACATGAAAGCGTGGCTGCGCAGCCGGTCCTGGTCCTCGGAGACCGACTTCACCAGGGCGCTGAACAGATCGGCCTGGTCCTTGGAGTGCTTGGTGTCCTCTGCCGTGGCCTGTTCTCCGGGGCGGTGGCCGGTGGTGGCTGCTTCGAGGGCGTGGCCCATCGAGTTCAGTCCGGTCACGCTCTCCTTTCCCGGCATGCTGTCGTTCGGCCACTTGCGTTCTTCGAAGAGGTACTTGAAGTTCGACTCCGCCTTGCCGTCTTCGCCCTTCTGCTCGGCGGTGAAGAACGCGGTGGCTGCGTCGGGGCTGTTCGCGAGGGCCTTCATGTAACCGGTGAGCGGGTCGGTGCCGCGGTCGTTGCCCAGGTGGTTGACGTGTTCCTCGGTGCCCCAGCCGGTTCCGTAGAGCTGGCCGGCTTCCTCCAGCACCCGTCTGTCTTCCTTGATGAGCGCCGTTCCGTAGTCCTCGAGGAACTTGTCGTCGTAGTCGCCGTAGCGCATCAGGTTGCTCATGATGACGAACCCCTCGGGGCCTGCGCTGCCGCTGTGGGGGGAGGGACCGAAGTCCCGGATCGGTTCGTCGCCGATCGCGACCATGTCCTTCTTCCACTTGGTCATGGCCGGCGAGTCGGAGTTGGTCGCGGCGGCGACCGTGAGGCACAGGTTCTTCTGCATCTCGTCCAGCTCGTCGGCGCGCTGGAAGTCCGAGGTCTGCCCGTATCCGTCCGGGTGCCCGAGACCTCTCAGGTCGCTCCAGAGCCGCAGTGTCTTCTTCGCGCCCAGGGCGCCCACGAGCTTCTCGGCGAAGGGGTATTCGTCGTAGTTCGCGGCGAGGAGCGCGTTCAGCTCGTCGAACTCCTGCGGGGAGAGGTCCTGGGGGTCCTTCTTCGCCAGCTCGGTCGCACGCTTGGCGTCGCGGACGGCCTCGGCGTTGGCAGCGCGGGTCACCCGAGCCTCGTCGATCCGGACCATCCCCTTGAAGCCCGGGTAGGGGTCGTTCTCCATGTTCATGGCCAAGTGGTGGCGGCGGTTCAGCATGGGGAGCTCGTCGCGGGCCCAGGCCGCCACCTTCAGTACGTCGCCGAGTTCCGTGACGCCGATGCCGTAGTAGGCGAGCTGAGTCTTGTAGTAGGCGGCCCGGCTCTGCAGGGTCTCCTGGTCCTGTCGTACGGAGTCGATCGTGTGCTTGAGTGCGTCCGGGTCTATGCCCGAGAAGACGCCTGGGCTGCCTCCGCCTTCGTCCGCGCGCATGCCTTACCCATCCCCGTTCGTTTCGGTTGCGCCGGTCTGCTCGGTCCTCGCCTCAGTACATGCGCCTGTTCCGGTTCATGGACGTGGCTTCCTCGGCTGTGACCTTCTCCGGCATGGTGTCGATCTCACGTTGGATGTCTTCGAGCACCTTGTCGATGCGAGTACGCACCACCTTGCGGTGGCCGGCCACCTCGCTGTGCCAGGTGTCGGCGTTCTTGCCGACCCACGATTTGGCGGAGTTCCGGCCGCCGTTGCCGACGTCCTTCTCCGCCTGCTTCAACGCGCCCACCAGATCGGCGCGTTCCCGTTGCAGGTCGTGTTTCAGCTCTTTGAGCCGCTCCCGCTCCGGGTTGTCCACCTTCGGCGTGTCCCCGTCGGTTGCCATGGTCCTCCCCTCGACCGGATGCACCCTACCGAGCCGCTGTATGAGCGGCAGCAAATCCCAGGCTGCCAGCTGAATTCGATCGCTTGGCCGAATGAGTAGCCGTACTCAGGACAAGTGCCGGACCCACTCGCAGAATCAAGCCATGCATCAGCATCAGCAGCCTCAGACGGCACCGGCCCTGCAGATCGCTCGTTCCTCGTTCCCGATCGCGCATCCGCGGGGCGGCTGGTACGCACTTCCCGGCGTACTGCTGGGGCTCGGTGTCGTGTGTGGTCTGTATGCCGTGGTGCAGTGGGGACAGGAAGCCGCGCAGGGCATCGGGACGCGCTCGGCCCGGTGGGTTCACGGGCTGGTCGAGCCGTGGAGGGAGATCGCCGTCTACGGTGACGGCAATTCCGCGCCGGACGGACCCCGGCACAGCGTCGGGACGGCCGCCCACCGCGCCGCAGTCGTGCACCACTCCACCGCTGCACTGCCGTTGACGTCTGCCGTCGTGCTGATTTCCGCGGCTTTGGTCTCGTTCGTCGTCATCGCGTCCGCACGTCGTCGCGGCCTTCGCGGCCCCGTTCGGGCCCGGCACCGCGATCGGTCGAATGTGGTGGCCCTGTAACGGTCGGAGGCACTTCCCGCTCGTCGGCTCATGGGTCGTAGGGCCCTCGTATGCTGCACAGCGATGTCGCCGGGAATCAGTTTCGGACATAGCCGAGCAGAAGCGGTCAACGGGGGAGGTGTGGCACATGGCGGTCACGGATGACGGTGGTGGCGGCGACGGCGCCGAACTGAAGCACCGGGCGGAGCAGTTGCGCGGGTGCGCGCGGGAGGCGCGGTCGCTCGCTCGTGAGTTGGGGCCGTATCTCGACGACGCGGTGAAGAAGGCCACACCGCGCGCGGCTTCGTCCCGTACGGGGGGCGGCAAGGGCGCGATCTGGCAGGGGCCGTTCGCCGACGAGTCCACCGCCACCCTTCAGCAGCGGCAGCGCAGCCTGAACCGGATGGGTACGGCACTGCTCGCGGACGCCACGCGCTGGGAGTCGCAGGCGGACGAGCTGGACCGACAGGCCAAGGAGAAGGACAAGGCCAAGTCGGCGGCGGGAGGCGGTCACTGATGGTGTTCAGGGGCTTCGACGCGACGGGACTCACGGCGCTCGCGAACCAGTTGGACGCGCTCTCCCAGAACTCCGGAAAGCTGCACTCCCGGCTCGCGACCGTTCTGACCACCGCCCAGCAGAACCTGCCCTCGGGGCAGAACGCCTCCCGGGACCCCGAGCTCCAGGACCTGGTCGGCGATGTGATCCCGATGCCGTCGCTCTTCGGCGTCGGCCGTCGGCGGCTGCCCGGTTCCCTCGGTGGCGAGCTCTCCGACATGCAGACGTCGATGAAGCACCGGATCAAGCAGCTGGAGGGCTTGCAGGAGCTGGAGAAGCGCGGCTACCCGGTCAACGACAGCATGGTCTTCCTGGACGAGTCGGCGCCGAACGCGCAGAAGATCGACGACGCGCTGCGCGACCTCCAGGCCCTGCAGGGCAAGGACTTCGGGATGGACGGCAACCGTGACGACCTGGAGAAGGTCTCCGGTGAGCTGGACGGTCTGACCGGGGCCGAGCTGGACGCGCTGATGACGAAGGCGTCCCCGAAGGATCTCGCCTTCTACAACCAGCTGGTCACCGACACGGACGACTCGGGCTGGAACCCCTTCGACGACAACGGCCTGCCCGAGGACAGACGGCGAGCCACCCTGGGCCTGATGCTGTCCAAGATCAGTCCGGAGAACGTGGGCAAGTTCCAGGCTGCCTTCCCCGGTACGCAGCCGACGTTCACCAACACGGGGGCGTACGAGAGCGGCGGCAACAACCAGAACGGCCAGACCAACAACGGCATCCACTGGGCGCCGCCCTCCGACCCGCTGTTCCAGGACGGGGTGTCGGCCGACGACGTCAACCAGAACCAGTTCGGCGACTGCTGGTACGTCGCCTCGCTGGCCGGCCTGGCGCAGAAGGACCCCAAGTTCGTGCAGGACGGGATCAGGCAGAACCCGAACGGCACCGTGAGCGTCCGGGTCTGGGACAAGAGCGGCAACTACCAGTGGGTCACCATGACCGCCGACCTGCCGACCGACCAGAACGGCAACCCGATCAGCACGTACGGCAACGGCGAGACCTGGCCGGCGTACTACGAGAAGGCCTTCGCGTTGGTCTACTCGGACGACGGCGACGGCGAGCGCGGGTACGGCGGTATCGAGGGCGACGACCCGAAGAAGTCCGCCCCCTACCTGACCGGCAAGGAGGGTGACGACCTGGAGTCCGGCGGCTTCCTCGGCCTCGGCAAGCACGACGACAAGGACATCGGCTCGCTGAAGAAGGCCTTCGACTCCGGGAAGGTCGTCACCGTCTCCACGCCGGACGACGAGGACCTGGACAAGAACCACCCCAAGGAGTGGGGCAACACGTATCACAGCAACCACGCCTACTACGTGCGCGGCTTCACCGACGACGGGAAGATCATCCTGGGTAACCCCTGGGGCGTGAAGGGGTATCCGCCGATCACCGTGACGCAGGACCAATTCGACGAGTACTTCCAGGGACCCGAGGCGTTCGATGTCCCCTGAGGCCCGACAGGTGAGTGCAGTGACCGAGCCCGAACTCCAGCCGGAGCGACCGCACGTCAAGTACCCCTTCGAGTTCGACGGGCGCTGGGTGCTGCGCTACCACATTCCGTACACCGTCGAACACGAGGGCCGCACCCACCGGATCGTCGCGACGATCTTCGCGCAGCCCTCCGTGCACGGCCGGATCCAGGTCAGCAGCGAGGACGGGCCGGGCGTGGAGTACGACGACCTGGTCCCGGGCGCGGTCGTGGAGATCACCGGAGACACCTGGCGGGTCGCGGAGGTCGACTACCGCACCCGTGTGGTGCTGGAGCGGGCGAACGTCGGTGGGGAGGAGGGGACGAGTGCGGAGGGCATCGGGTAGCTGCGCTGTCGCGGCCGTCGCCGCTCTGCTGCTCTCGGGCTGCGCCGACACCGGAGGGGATCACGGCGACGGGGAACCGACCGCCGCACCCGCCCGGGACAGCGGACCGGTCTGCGTGGGCGCCGCCCCGGCCGCGGGCGGGCTGCATGTGCTGCGGGGCGGCGGCTTCCGGCTGCCCGGTGGCGGAGGCGTGCGGTACGAGACCGCGCACGCCGACGGCACGACCCGCAACGCCGTAGTGGGCGACGGAGCCCGGTACGAGGCGGGCCTGAAGCAGCAGGCCGTGCGGGCCGGACAGCGGATCGATGTCTCCGGGCACGCGTACACCGTCCGCCAGATCTGCTCCTACCGGGTCGTACTGGAGCCCGCGGCCGAGCGGGACAGGGCAGCCGCGGCCGCCGCTCCCGGTTCCCCGCGCCCGGTCGGCGGCGAGGCGGACGACGGCTTCTGCTTCACCACCAACCCGGCCGTGCTGGCCACGGCGGCGAAGGGCTTCCCGGCCCGGGGAGAGACCCTGTCGCTGCTCGACAACGGAGGCGTGCGGCGCTTCCCGACCGGCCTTTCGATCACCGTCTCGTACGTCGACACGAAGACGCGTACCGCGCGGCTGCGGGGCGACTGCGCGGCGGTCGCCGTGGCCGACTACGACAACGTCCGGGTCGGCGACACGGTCGAGTTCGCCGGAGTGCTGTTCACGGTGTCCGGGCTGACGGAACAGGCGGTACGGCTGAAGCGGACGTCGGCGTGATGGTGAGCGCGGTACGAGGACGGCAACGCCGACTGCATTGAATTGATGTGCCGAACCCGTCGGCCAGGCAACGGCGTTCAGCCTCGCGTCCGTGACGACGCAGGTCACCCGGAACGTCGTAGGGAGGGCGGTGCGACTATGGTCGGACCGCCCCCGACAACTGTGGAGAGACTCGTGTTCGGCAAGAGCAAGCACGTCGACGAACCTCCCGTCCCCGTACTTCCCTGGGCCGACGCCTGGGAGTTCGCCATCAGCGACGAGGAACGCCCCGCGACAGGTCAGCGCAAGCGGCCGGTGCTCGGAGTCCGCGCCTTCCGGATCCCGCACGGCGGAGGAACCCAACGGGTCAACGCCCCATGCGCCTTCTTCCCCCCACAGACGGCCCCGGAGGGGGGCACGCTGCGTCTGTACGAGGACGTGGACGGGCACACGCTGCTCTGTGCTGTCGACGAGCCGCAGAATGTCGACGGCGAACGCCGGCACAGCGTGCGGGACGGACAGGGCCAGGTCATCGGCACGATTCGCCGCCTCGCACCGCTCAAGCATGCGCTCAAGCCGACCTGGCGCATCGACCAGCCGGGACACCCTGAGATCGTGAGCAGCGCGGAATGGGCCAAGGGCGGCCCCAAGGAGATGGCCCGAATCGGCGCCGGGAAGGCCCTGCTCGGCGTCGTCCAGGCCGTCGCCGACATGGGTGCCGAAGGCGGCGACCAGCCTGGCAAGTCGCGCGTCCTGGAGTGGAAGGCGGACGGCGAACTGGTGCTGACTTCTGACAGTGACCGTCGGTTCCTGGTCAGAGCCGCATGGCTGGACCGCCGGCTCGTCTTCGCCTACGCCCTGCTGCGCACGCGCTGACGGCCTCCGTCTCTCCGGCCGTGAAGCAACTGTGATGCATCGCCGCGTCAGAACACCCTTCCGTATCATGTTGAGCCGGTCCCGACCAGTGCCGTAGAAGTGAGGGCCGCAGCTTCCTTGGGGGATGAAGCATGGTGATGAGGAATGTCAATCCAGACGACCTGGATCAGTTGGCGAAGCTTCTCGACGGCCGCGGTGGTGTGCAGGACAAGCTGGACGAGGCGTTCACCCGGGCATCGCGGCTCGGGGTCTCCAGCAAGCTCGCCTCGCTCAACCCCATGCGTTCATGGGTGAAGGACACGGCCCCCGATCTGCGCAAGCGGGCGGTCTACGCCCGGCTGGAGAGCGGGGATCCGGAGGCGGGGCTGCGCTGGGCGGGCTTCAGCGCCAAGGACATCGAGGCGTACAAGGGGCTCTCGCCGGACGAGATGCTGCTGGCCAACTCGGTGGCAGCCAGCGACGACCCGGGCGCCAATGTCTTCAAGCGCCGCCCGGACGAGTCCCTCGCCGACTACCTCGACCGGCTCAAGGCACACGCGATCTCGGAGATACCGGGGCTCCAGCCGCACGAGGAGACGATCGCCACCATGATCGGCCTCTACGGCGACTGGGGTGCCGTCACCACCGCCTCGGCGTTCGTCACCATCCAGGGCGCCTCGCTCACCAAGGTGCTGCTGGGCAACTCCCTGAAGGCCGGAGCCCTGCGCACCTGGAAAACGCGCCTGGGCGTGGTCCTGCGCGGGTCCGACAACGGACTCATACGCTCCGCCGGAAACGGCCTCATCAAGTGGACGCCGAAGATCCGCTCTCTGAGCGCGCCCGGCAGTTGGCTGCCCAGCCAGCTCGGCCGGATGTTCTCCGGCAGTTCCCTCTACCAGAACGCCAGCCGGGTCCCGCTGACCGCGGGTGTGCGCGGCGACCTCCTGGGTAACGCGTACAACTGGGTGCGCAGTACGCCTCTCATGCGCAGCTTCGGTGTCAACAACGCCATCGACTTCCTGGTCGGGTCGGATGACGTCGCCAAGATGTACGCCGGTTTCACGCACTCGGGCCAGCCCGTCGCCCGCGCCGGCAGCGCGAGTCTCGTCAAGGTGTTCACCAAGGCCGCGAACAGCCAGCGGTTCGCCAACTCGGTAGCAGAGGCCACGGACGCCGCACGCGGCGCCGGTGCCCTGCGTACGGGTCTCGGCGCCGCCGCCAAGACCGCCGGGTTCCTGCGTGGCGCGGGCATCGTCGGCGGTGTGGTGTCGACGGGGTTCAGCGCCGCCAACGTCATCTCGCAGGGCAATCCGGTCGAGGCATTCAAGCGCAACGGCGCTGGCTACGTCGCCGACGTCGCCGAGGTCGGCTTCAACGCCTCCCTCACCGCGGCCATGATCGCCCCCAACCCGATCACCATCGGCCTCGCCGTCGGCACGGGCCTCATCTACGGCGGCGCCAAGGTCGTCGAGCACTGGGACGACATCACGAAGGGGGCCGGCCAGGCGGCCGACTGGGTGGGCGACAAGGCGAGCGACCTGGGCAAGAGCATCGCCAAGTCGAAGGCGAATCCGATGAACTGGTTCTGACCGGCGGTCACGGTGTCCCTTCGTCCCGGCCCCTGCCGAAGAGGAAGTTCGCCGGGATCGCCAGCAGGGCGCCGCTGGTCGTCAGGGCGGACCTGTCGACCTCCTCCAGCACGATCGCGACGGCGAGATCCGTGGCGTCGGCCTCACCCTCGACCTTGCCGACCCGGGTGCCGCCGGCCTTGGGGATGTAGCGGCCCCGGTCGATGGTGACGGTGACGCCTTCCCGCTTGAGCTGGGCCTGCTTCATGGCACCGAGCGACGTGTAGGTGTAACGGCGGTCGCGGTACGTCATCTCCAGCCAGCGAGAGCCCCTGCGGACGCCCTTGACCTTGAGGTCCATCTGGACGAGCGTCTGGTCGACCTTCAGCCAGCCGCCGTCCAGCGAGGGGAGGACGCCGCTGCCTCCGCTGAACAAGGTCTCCGGAAACTGGTCGCCCTGCACGACTGCCTGCCGCAGGGGGCCATCAAGGGTCGTGCCGGACGGGCTGTACACCCTCACTCCGCCGAATTCTCCGACGGTCCCGGAATATCCGTTCGCGATCTGGCCGTCATGAACGGGCACCAGCTCGAATTCAAAACTCTTCGACATTCATTTTCCGCTCGGCGTGGGATTCCCTGAAGCTAGAACCAGTTCATGGGATTCGCTTTGGACCTGGCTACGCTCTTCCCCAAGTCCTTCGTCTTGCCACCGGCCCATTTGGTGACCTGCCCGGCACCTTTCTTGATGCCGTCCCAGTGCTCGACGACCTTGGCACCCGCGTACACCCCTCCAGTCACCACGGCAGCACCGATGGTGAATGGGTTGGGAGCGACCGTGGCAGCTGTCAGCGACGCATTGAACAGGGTCTCGCTCACGTCGCCGACGTACTTGGCCCCTTCGGTCCTGCTGCCGAAATGGCGTCTCGGATCCCCCTGGGTCCATACGTTGGCGCCGCTGTACACCGTGGCGAACACGCCACCGGCGACACCGGCGGCCCGCAGGGCTCCGCCCATCCTGCCCGCCACCCTGAAGCCTTCTCCAGCAGCGGCGAAGCGGCCCTTACCGAACAGCCGGGCGTCCTGGTAGACGCTTTTGCCGACCTTCCAGTAGCTGGCGTTTCCCGCACGGCCGGGGATCTTTCCGGCATGTGTCAGGCCGCCGTACATCCGCGCAAGCCTGTCCGAGCCGACCAGTCCATCAATGATCTTGTTACCGCTCATCCCGAACAGGAGGCGGTCGCCAGAAGATCTGCGACCCATATTTTCGGCCGTTCAGGTAGCCCTGGGGCACAGAGTTCCCCACCAAGATCTTGGTCAGGTTCGCCCCGTGGAAGGCGGCCAGGCCTCCGTGTCGGAGCGTGGACTTGACGTCGCCGATGTCGCCGAGGAGTTCGGCGATCTCCGGCTCGTACGGCTGGAGCGCCGGGATCCCGGCGATGCCGTGGGCCCTCATGCGGTCGACCCAGTCGTCCAGGGACTCCCCGTTCCTGCGCCGGAACGCGTCCGTGCGGGGGTCGTCGCCGACCGCCAGGGCGTTGGCCAGGAGGAGGACTCCGGGGGCCTTCAGATAGACGGCCGCCCTGGCGACGTCCTTCGCGTCGAACCCGGCCCACTTGAGGCCGGCCGTGAGGTCGCCGTCCTCCAGCCTCGCGATGGCGGCCCGTCGGCGCAGGTCCGAGGATGTGCCGGGGAGCCAGGTGCGCAGGGGCTTGAGGGGGGTCAGGTCCGCGGTCACGCCCAGGCGCGAGGCCCGGGTGAAGGCCTCGTCGAGCCTGTCCCGTACTCCGCTCCGGCCGTCGAGCAGTTTCGCGAGGTGGTCGAGGTCCTCGGGATTGACGTTCCTCATGTGCTGTGAGGTGGCAGCGGACTGCTACTCGGCTTCGATCAGGAGTTCTTCCTTGTCCGGGAGGAGGTCGGTGAGCTTCTCCCAGACCTCCGCGGAGTTGGAGAGGGTGAGGACGAGGGGGCTGTCCGGGGTGACCTGGCCGGGCATGATCGGCTCCTCGGGCTTCTCGCGGATCCAGTAGCCGAGGGGGCCGCAGTCCCAGACGGCGAGGGCGCGGATCATCGCGGAGCGCTCGCCGTCGTGGAGGCCGTCCCAGGCGGTGGTGACGCGCCAGGTGGCGTTGAGGGCGACGACCAGGTCGCGGAACTGCTCCAGGGCCGGGGACGTGAGGTTCGCGTCGGCCTCGACCAGGGCCTTGCCGACGGCGGCGAGGGTGGCGTCGTCGTCCGGGCCCGGCTCCTCCAGGGCGACGAACGCGGCGTCCAGCGCGGCCATCGTCGTCTCGATCCGGACCTCGGGGGCGCCCTCCTGCGGCTTCTCGCCGCGGTGCAGGTTGACCTTGCGGGCCAACTCCCAGACGAGGGTGTTGGGTTCGATGGAGACGTACTCGGACTCCTCCTCCCCCGGCCAGCCGTCGTGGGAGATGACGGCGTCCTGACCCACGACCACACCGTGGTTGACCGCGCCGTGCTCGCCGGTGACCTCCACCTGGATCATCACCATCGGGTCGGCGAGGGCGCCGAGCAGGTCCCGCAGCACGGGGGCCAGTTCGCCCTCCTCGCCGACCAGTCCGACGCGCTGGAGCTCGACCAGCGACTCCCACAGTTCCTCGGGGGGCGTCTCTCCGTCCAGGAGGTGGGCGAATACGGCGACATGGCGGTCGGCCAGCCGGAAACGGGCTCGGGAGCTGTCGTACGAGGGCACTGGTCTGGAATCCTCCCGTGAAACCGGCGGTGTCGCCGGCTCTCACCGCTTACTTCTTGTCGTCCTTCAGGTCCTTGGCGTCCTGCGTGCACCGATGCGCCTCGTCCCGCAGGGCCTTGGCGACCGTCCCGCACGTCGTGGTCCAGGTCTTGAGCCTGCCGCGCACGTCGTCCGCGTTCGGGCCGGACCAGGTCTTCATCCCGGTCGTGCTGTGGTTCCTGGCCGAGTCGACCAGTGAGTCGATGTGGTCGGCCAGGGACGTCAACTGGCTGGCCCGCTGGTTGAGTTCCTGTATGTCTGGATTCGCCATAGCAGTCTCCCCCGGTGTCTCAAGGGCCCCAGCATACTGGCGGCGCACGCTCGTTCCGAGTGAACCCCCTGGCCCGGAGGAACGGGATGAACGGGGGTGAACACGCTTCGTTCACCGGACGATCGCATCTTCGGCAGCTCTGGACGGGAACTGCGCATGGTGCGGTAGCGTCCACTGTTGCAAACGGACAGTCCGCTTGCTTCTGACGACTACACGGGGAGGATTCGCTATGGATCGCGGTGCAGATCTCGGACGGCTCCGGGAACTCTCCAAGCTCTATGCGCGCAAGGCCAACGACCTTCAGGCCCTGATCAAGGACCTCCAGGCGGCCACTGCCGACAGCACGGGCTTCTGGAAGGGTCCGAAGGCCGATCGCTTCCGTGACGACTGGCACGACGTGAAGCCCACCTTCGAGAAGTGGGTCGACACGCTGAACGACGCCAGCAAGTCGGCGAACACCAGCGCCGACAACATCGAGCGCGCCACCTGATTCCGGGCGAGCCGCGCGATTGTCGCGATGCATCGGGGCGCCCGGCCGGGGATCTGCGGATCCCGGGCCGGGCGCCCCGGTCGTTCACGGACACCACCCTTGAGACGGACACCCGCCCCCGAGGGTGACCCCCACCCTCAAGAGGGACGGGGACACCGCCCTCAAGGGGGCGGGGCCGCTCAGCCGTTCATGACGCCCTGCACCGGCATGAAGGAGCCGCCGGAGACGAACAGGCCGCTGCCGGCCGGACCGCCGCCGCTGTTGGCCGGCAGCCGGATGCCGAACAGCTCGCCCTCGGAGGGCGACTGCGGGGTCAGCAGCAGACCGTTGCGGGACTTGCGGGCCTCGACCGAGAAGCCGCGGTACTGGCCGGAGAGGCTGTCGGTCGCACCGGCGGCGAGCAGGCCGATGCCGCCGTCGGCTCCCTTGCGGACGACGGCTTCGAGGGCCTCGTCGAGGCGGGTGTCGTAGAGGAGTTCGGCGTCGTCGACCACGACGACGTAGGAGCCGTTCGGGGCGGCGGTCGTCAACTCCTCCAGATCGTCCTCACGGCTGTCGGCGTTGAGGAGGCCGAGGACACCGTCCCGTCCCGCCAGGTCGCGCAGCGGCGAGCGGCGCGGGGCGACCAGGACCACCGAGGTGCCCGAGCGCAGCAGTGACTCGGTCGCGGCCACCAGGAGGGTGGAGCGGCCGGACTTCGGGGGTCCGGCGATGACGAAGCCGGGGCCGTTCTCCTCCAGGTCGATGCCGATGGGGTGGAGTTCGTCGCCGCCGACGCCGACGAGGGCCCACAGGGGGGACGGCGCGGTGAAGTCCGGGTCCAGGGCGAGGGCCTCGGCCGCCGTGATGCGGGTCGGCAGGGCGTCCACGCGCAGCGGCCGGCGGGCGGCCGGGATGCGGCCGTGCCGGGTGTGCGCCTCCTCGGCGATCTCGCGCAGCGCCCTGACCTGGGCCTGGCCCGCCGGTTCGGGCGCGAGCAGGCCGATCTGGGTCTCGTCCACGCCGGTGTCGGTGATGCGCAGGGCGCGGCCGGGAGGCATGTTCTTCGGGACCTCGCGGGCCTGGAGGCCGGCCGTGGAGTAGTCGTTGGAGTCGGCGAAGCGCATGACCAGCCGGTCCGCGAAGGCGGAGGAGACATGGCCGCTGAGCCCGCTGCGGTCGGCCGTCATGACGACCTTCAGGCCCACCGCGGAGCCCTCACGGAAGATCCGCTGGGCCGCTTCGAGCAACTGGCCGTAGTTGTAGGCCTCGAAGGTGGAGGCGAAGCCCTCCCAGCTGTCCAGGAGCAGCACCATCCAGGGCAGGCGGTCCTCCGGGGCGGCCGAGGCGCGCTGTTCGGCGGCGCTCGACGCGCCTTCCAGCGCGAGGAGTTGCTGGCGCCGGGCGATCTCCGCCAGCAGCCGGTCGATGAGCCGGCGCACCCGGTCGGGCTCGTCACGGGTGACGACCGCGCCGACGTGCGGCAGCCGCATCAGGGGCAGCAGGGCGTTGGAGCCGCAGTCGATGCCGTAGACGTGCACGTCGCGCGGGGAGGTCGAGCGGGCCAGGGAGCCCGCGAGGGTGCGCAGGGCGGTGGAGCGGCCCGAGCGGGCGCCGCCCAGCAGCAGGGTGTGCTCGCCGTGCACCAGGTCCAGGGAGAGCGGCTTGCGGCTCTGCTTCGCGGGCAGGTCGATCAGACCGTACGGGACGGGGGCCACGTCCGCCTGCGTGGGGGCGCCCGCGGTCTCCGGTGTGCCGTACGACTCCAGTTCCGCCAGGGTCACCAGTTCCGCCAGCGGCGGCAGCCAGGGGCTGCGCTGCTCGCCGAAGCCCATCCGCTGCGCGCCGTCGCGCACCGCGTCGACGAGGACCGCGAGGTCGGTGACCATCGTGCCGTCGTCCTCGGCCTCCTCCCGCTTGGGCAGGGGGCGGGCGTAGGAGTTCCACTGCAACGGGATCAGCGTCGCCTTGGGACCCGTCTGCCCGGTGGCCGGGCGGCGGCCACCGATGCGGGCCGACTGCACGCCGACCAGGGACTGGGCGCCGGAGCGGACGTACATCCGGCCGGGGGTCGACTTCGCGATGGCGCCGGAGTCGGGGGCGTCGATGACGTCCGTGGACTCGGCGGCGTCCGTGACGCGCAGGGCGATACGGAGGTTGGTGTTGGCCCGGATGTCGGCGCTCACCACGCCCGCCGGGCGCTGGGTGGCCAGCACGAGGTGGACGCCGAGCGAGCGGCCTCGGCGGGCGATGTCGACCAACCCGACGATGAAGTCGGGGAGTTCGTTGACCAGGGACGCGAACTCATCGATGACCAGGACCAGTCGGGCCATCGGCTCCAGCTCGGGGCGGAGCTTGCGGGTGTCGTTGTAGTCCTCGATGTCCTTGGCGGCGGCGTCGAACAGGATCCGTTCGCGCCGGTGGAGTTCGGCGGCGAGCGAGGCCAGGGCCCGTTCGGTGAGGTGGGCGTCGAGGTCGCTGACCATGCCGACGGTGTGCGGCAGCCGGGCGCAGTCCATGAAGGCGCTGCCGCCCTTGTAGTCGATGAGGACGTAGTTCAGGGCGTCCGGCCGGTTGGCCATGGCCAGCGAGGCGATGATCGTCTGGAGGAGCTCCGACTTGCCGGCACCCGTCGTACCCGCGACCAGCGCGTGCGGGCCGTCGCGGCGGATGTCCAGGGTGAACGTGCCGTCCGCCGCGATGCCGACCGGCGCCGACGTCGTCGAGCCGCCCGCCCGCCAGATCCGCTCCACGTCCGCGCCGGTCGGGTCGGGCAGGCCGAGCAGGGTCAGCAGCCGGGCGGCGGTGGGCAGCGCGCTGTCGGCGTCGTCGCGGCTGACGTCGCGCACCGGCGCGAGGGAGCGGGCGAGCAGCTCGCACCACTCCGGGGTGACCTGGTCGGCGAGGATGTCGCCGACGCCCTCCATGCCGTAACCGCGGACGCGGACGTGGTGGGCGGCGTCCGGGGACCAGGCGACGACGGCCTTGCACTCCTCCGGGAGCAGCCGTTCGTCCTCGTCGATGCAGAGGGCGATGATGCCGTGCTGCGGTCCCTCGGTGAGGAGCTGGGGCACGCCCGGGACGCGGCGCAGCAGGCGGGCGCCGTCGAGGATCACGAGGATGTTCGGGTCCGGGTAGAGCTGGCCCATCATGTTGTTCTGCTCGCGGGCCGCCTTGCGCCGGGCGAGTTCGCCCAGCAGTTCGTTGACGCGGCGGGTGATGCCCTCGGAGTCGAAGCCGACCAGCGCGACACAGTCCTGGCCCTGGTCGGGGTCGGTGTGCGGCAGCCAGTGCGCCCAGTGCCAGTCGGCGCCGGCGGCCGGGGTGGCGGACAGGGAGACGAGGGAGAGGTCGCGGGGGCTGTGCAGGACGGCGGCCTGCACGCTCAGCCAGCGGGCGGTGGACAGCGCGCGGGTCCGGTCGCCGGCGATGCCGACGACGCCGAGCCGGGCGAAGGGCAGGGTGACCGGGACGTCGGGCAGGACGGGCGGTTCGGGGGTCTCCTCGTCGTACGAGGTGCCGCCGCGGCCCATGACCATCTCGACGTCGGAGGGCAGGCCGCCGACGCCGACGCGCAGTTGCATGGCGTCCGGGTCGGTGAGGCGGCGTTCCCACAGGCGGCGGCGCGGGCCGGTGGCGAACAGGAGGAGCTCGGCCGGGTCGGGGCTGTCCTCGCGGCGGCCGCGCTGCTCCTCCTTGGCGAGCTGGGCGAGTTCGGCCTGGTGCTCGGCGAGGTCCTTCTTGTACTGCTTGAGCGAGGTCTTGTGCTTCTTCTTGCCCTCGCGGTTCTCGCTGAACCACTGGCCGATCATCATCAGCGGGCTCATCGCGCAGAACAGCAGCATGTAGATCTGCTTGGTGACGAAGTACATGGTCAGCCCGAAGAGCATCGGGATGAAGGCCATGATGAACTGAAAGCGCGCCCGCTCGTTCTTCGACGGCGGCAGCGGTACGACGATGCGCCGCCGGGGCCGCAGCGGGTTCAGCCGGGGCGGACGGTTGTAGGCGAGGCCGCCCTCGCTCATCGCGGAGAGGTGGGCGTCCGGCTCGGCCACCCGGTCGAGCACGAGCAGCGAGTCGGCGACCCGGACGACACCGCCGAGCGGCCACGGGGTGCCGGTCGCGCCGCCCGCCTTGCCGACGGCCGCCGCCTTGGCTCCCTTCGCCCCCTTGGCTCCCTTGCCCGCTTTCTTCGCCGCCGCGGCCGTTCCCGCTCCACCGGCCGTCACCGGCTCGTCGTCGAGCAGGACCTCGGCCCCGCCCTCCGCGGCGAGCGTGGTGTTGCCCTGGAGGTCGACGGTCAGCCGCAGCGCGACCGGCGGCAGCGAAGGGTCGGGGAGGGACAGCGAACAGGTCGGCGCCGAGCCGACCGTGGCGACGCCGACGCCCAGCCGGACCACCCGTCCGGCGGCGGGACCGCCGGCCACTCTCAGCTCGTACTGCCCGACCGGCTCGCCCTTGCGCAGCAGCGGGCCTATCGCGTCGTCGACGGAGATGCGCATCCCGTCGCGCAGCACCCCGGCCGCCGGGGCCGCCGGGTCGCACAGCACACCGTCCGCCCACAGGGACAGCGCCCCGGTCACCGCCGTCCCGTAGCCGGGCGGCGGGGCCAGTGACGTACCGCGCATGGGTACGACGTTGCCCGGCATGCCGCCCGGTGGCCGGCCGGCCCGTCCTACGGCCGTCCCCAGCACCTCGGCGACATCGCCGGCCGTGGCCGTGTCGTCCGCAGTGACGACGACGTCCTGTGGCTCACCGCCTTCGTGCACGAGCGTGACCAGCATCCGCATGGTGGTCGTCCTCCCCGTCTTCGCTTCCGCAGACACAGTAGTGACAGCCGGGGCGTTGGGGAGCGACGGGGGAACGGCGGGGACAACAGCCGTTCCGCTACCCGACCTTCGACATACGGGCCACCGGGTTCCCCTCGGCCGAGCTGTCCGAGGTGTACGTCAAGTCGTCGCCGGAGGGGGAGAGTCGGACGGTGTGCGCGGCGGGGTTGCAGCCGTCGTGGTTGCCCTTGGCGCCCACGGAGGTCGCCACGATCTCCGTCGCCGTCACGGACTTCAGGGTGAGAATGTCGTTGCAGACCCCGCCGAACAGGTCCGTCTGTCGCACCCTGCCCAACTCCTGGCCCACGGCGACCTGTTGCACGGTGAGCCGGAAGGTGCCCATCGGCACGGTGCCGTCGAGACCGCTGCCCTGCCCCTCCCAGGTGCCGAGGTAGCGGGTGGGAACGGTGGCGGTCCCGGCGGGGGCCGACGCGCCGGTGGACGGCGTTCGCTCACCGGTGGGCGGTGTCGCGTGGCCGGTGGCGGCGGCCGAGTGGGAGCTGTCGCTGCTCGCCGACGTGTCGTGGCCGCCGTCCGGCAGCAGGTCGAGGACGAACACCGAGCCGACCGTCACCGCGGCCAGCGCCCCGGCCACCGCGAGGGCCAGCGTGCAGCTCACCCGCCGCCCCCGGCCGCGCTCCCCCGGAGCCGAGGTCGCCGCCACGGTCACGGAGACCTTGCCGGGACGGGGCGGGGACGACGGCGACGCGGCCGCGGGGGCGGTGTCCGGGTGGGCGTCGCGCGGGCCGGGCAGGGGCGGCGCTGCGGCCCCGGCCGCAGCCTGCTCGCCCGACGGCGTCCCGGGCGGCGGCATCACGGGCGGCGGCCCGAACCCGCCCGCCGCGGCCGGCGCCTCCACCGACGCGCTGCTGAAGCCCACCGGCCCGGACGGGACCGCCTCCGCGGCCTGGGCCGCCTCCAGGTTCAGCAGTCGTACGGCGCTGCGGCTGACCTGTTCGACCAGCGGGCCCGGCAGCCAGCCGCCCGACATCAGCCGGGCCGCGCCGTCCGGTGCGAGCCGCCGGGCCACCTCGCGGGGTGCCGGGCGGTCGCCCGGCGTCTTGGCCAGGCACGCCTGAGCCATCGCGCGCAGGTCGCCCTCCAGGTCGCCCAGGCGCGGCTCCTCGTGGACGACCTTGTAGAGCAGCGCGGCCGAGGAGTCCCCGGGGAACGGCGGCTCGCCGGTCGCCGCGTACGCCAGGACCGCGCCCAGCGAGAAGACGTCGGCGGCGCCGGTGACGCCGTCGCCGAGGATCTGCTCGGGCGCCATGTAACCGGGCGAGCCCACGGAGACACCGGTCGAGGTCAGCGAGGCGGTGCCGTCGGTCGCCCGGGCGATGCCGAAGTCGATGAGCAGGGGGCCGTCGAGGGTGAGCAGGACGTTCGACGGCTTCACGTCCCGGTGCACCAGGCCCAGGTCGTGCACCGCGGCCAGCGCCTCGGCGAGGCCCGCGGTCAGCGCCCGTACGGAGTGCGCGGGCAGCGGGCCGACGTCCGCCACCGCGGCCGCCAGGGACGGACCCGCCGCGTACGCGGTCGCCACCCAGGGGACCGGCGCGGACGGGTCCGCGTCCAGCACCGAGGCGGTCCAGGCGCCGCCGACCCGCCGGGCGGACTCGACCTCGCGCCGGAAGCGGGCGCGGAACTCCTCGTCGAGCGCGAGGTGCGGGTGCACGATCTTGACCGCCACCGTGCGGCCACCGGCGCTGCGGCCCAGGTAGACGCGGCCCATCCCGCCGGATCCGAGCCGGCCGAGCAGGCGGTAGGGCCCGACGGCAGTGGGCTCGTCGGCTGCGAGCGGCTGCATGACGTCCGCCTCTCCCCCGTAGGACACAGCAGCAGATTAGTGCGGAACCACCGCCGACGGCCCCTGCCGCCGCACGGGCGCTACGGCTGGAGGAGGTCCACCTTCACGTCCGCCGGGAAGCCGGTCGTCGGGCCGACGCGGCGGGCGAACTCGGTGACCGCCGCGAGCTGCGGGCCGCCGAAGCGGAAGTCGAGCGTGGTGAAGTACTGCTCCAGGACCCGCTCGTCGAAGGCCTCCCAGCGGGCCGCCTGCTCGGCGACCTTGCCGACCTCCTCCAGGGAGAGGTTGCGGGAGGCGAGGAACGCCTCGTGCACCTGACGCGTGATGGACGGCTCGCGCTCCAGGTAGTCCCGCCGGGCCGCCCAGACCGCGAAGACGAACGGCAGGCCCGTCCACTCCTTCCACAGCGCGCCCAGGTCGTGCACGGCGAGGCCGTAGCGCGGGCCGTCCAGCAGGTTGGCGCGCAGCGCCGCGTCGCCGATGAGGACCGCGGCATCCGCCTCCTGCATCATCAGGCTGAGGTCGGGCGGGCAGGTGTAGTACTCCGGCTGGACGCCGAAGCGGTCGGCCAGCAGCAGCTGGGCCAGGCGGACCGAGGTGCGCGAGGTCGAGCCGAGGGCGACCCGGCGGCCGTGGAGCCGGTCCAGCGGCACCTGGGAGACGATCACGCAGGACATCACCGGACCGTCGCAGCCGACGGCGATGTCCGGGAAGGCGACCAGGTCGTCCGCGTTCTTCAGGAACTCGACGAGGGTGATGGGCCCGATGTCGAGGTCGCCCTGCACCAGCTTCTCGCTGAGCTTCTCCGGGGTGTCCTTGGTCAGCTCGAAGTCGAGAAGCGTGCCTGTTCTCGCGAGGCCCCAGTACAGGGGCAGGCAGTTGAGGAACTGGATGTGGCCGACACGCGGCCGGGTGCGAGGAATGTCCACATCGGGAGGCTAGACCCTGGGGTGAGACGGTCCGCGGGCACCCCCCGGGGGCGCGATTTGTCAACCTCATCCGATCGGCTTCAAACGTCCGAGTGACGTGATCTTGACCTCTATTGCATTCGGCCTACCGCGTGCTAGGCTCGCCGCAAGTTGCAGTTTGGTTTCCCTTGCAGTACAGAGCCTGCGGAGCATGTGACCGCGGGCTCTAGTCGTTTTCAGACGTATGCAGTTGTGCGGCACAGTTTTCACACTTGCAGGTTCTGGAGCAGGGCGACCCTTTGGGCCCAAGGAGGGCTTATGGCTACCGGAACCGTGAAGTGGTTCAACGCCGAAAAGGGCTTTGGCTTCATCGCCCAGGAAGGCGGAGGCCCCGACGTCTTCGTCCACTACTCCGCGATCAACGCCAACGGTTTCCGTTCGCTCGAGGAGAACCAGTCGGTCTCCTTCGACGTGACCCAGGGCCCGAAGGGTCCGCAGGCGGAGAACGTCACCCCGCTCTAAGCCTTAGGCTCTTCGAGCCCGAAGCTTTGATTCGGATCAGATAGCAGTACCCAAGGAGCCCCGCGCCATCCGGCGACGGGGCTCCTGCCTTTGTCCGGAACACGCGCCCCGCCCGCGGCAGGCCGGCCCGCTTGTCAGTGGCACCCGCTACGGTGCCCGGCCATGACCTCCGAAGCCACCACACCGCCCGTGTCCGGCACCGGGACCGCCGCCGACTTCCTCGCCACCACCCGCACCTTCTACGACGCCATCGCCGAGGACTACGCCGACCGCTTCCGCGAGGAGCTCGTCGGCAGGCCGTTGGAGCGGGCGATCCTCGGCGCGTACGCCGAGCTCGTGGGCGACCGCGGTCCGGTGGCCGACCTCGGCTGCGGGCCCGGCCGGACCACGGGGCACCTCGCCCGGCTGGGGCTGTCGGTGTTCGGCCTCGACCTGTCCGAGTCGATGCTCGCCATCGCCCGCCGGGAGAATCCGGGACTGCGTTTCGAGCAGGGCTCGATGCTCGAACTGGACCTGCCCGACGGCGCGCTCGCCGGAGCGCTCTCCTGGTACTCGTCCATCCACACTCCGGTGGACCGGCTCCCCGACCTGTTCGCGGAGTTCCACCGCGTCCTGGCCCCCGGCGGCCATCTGCTCGTCGCCTTCCAGGTGGGCGACGAGCCGCGCCACCACGACCGGCCCTGGGGACACCCCGTGTCGCTGGACTTCCTGCGGCGGCGGCCCGAGCGGATCGCCGAGCTGCTGACGGAGGCCGGTTTCGTACTCCGCTCGCGGACGGTACGCGAACCCGACCCCGCGCTCCAGGAGTCGGTCCCGCAGGCCTTCCTCGTCGCCGACAAGCCTCGGGTGGCGGCGACTGTCTCGGAGTGACCGCGCCCCTCACCCCGGATACAGCCCCGCCACCTCGCGGGCGAAGTCCCGCATGATCGTCTCGCGGCGGAGTTTCATCGACGGGGTGAGGTGACCGGCCTCCTCCGTGAAGTCGACGGGGAGGACGGCGAAGCGGCGGACGGATTCCGGCCGGGAGACCATTCTGTTCGCCTCGTCCAGCGCGCGTTGCAGGATCATCCGCAACTCGTCGTCGTCGACGAGGAGTTCCGGCGGGACCGGATGCTTGCCGTGCATCCGGCGCCAGTGGGTGATGCCGTCCTGGTCGAGGGTGATCAGCGCCGTGACATAGGGGCGGGCGTCGCCCAGGAGCATGCACTGTGAGATCAGGGGGTGCGAGCGCAGCCAGTTCTCCATGGGGGCGGGTGCCACGCTCTTGCCGCCCGCCGTGATCAGCAGTTCCTTCTTGCGGCCGGTGATGGTGAGGTAGCCGTCGTCGTCGAGTTCGCCGAGGTCGCCCGTGGCGAGCCAGCCGTCCGGGGCGGCGGGGACGACACCGCCGGCCGCCGGGTCCCAGTAGCCGCGCAGCACATGGTCGCCGCCGAGCAGGATCTCGCCGTCGGCGGCGACCCGGACGCGGGTGCCGGGCAACGGCCAGCCCACGGTGCCCAGTCGGGGCCTGAGGGGCGGGGTCACCGTCGACGCTCCGGTGGTCTCCGTCAGCCCGTAGCCCTCGAAGATCTCGATGCCCGCGCCCGCGTAGAACGCGGCCAGACGGCGGCCGAGCGGGGAACCGCCGCAGATGGCGTGGCGGACCCGGCCGCCCATGGCGTTGCGGATGCGGCGGTAGACCAGGGGGTCGTAGAGGGCGCGGGCCGCCTTCAGGGCGGTGGACGGGCCGGGGCCGGTACCGGTCTGTCTGGCTTCCAGGGCCTCGCCGTAGCGGCGGGCCACGGCCGCCGCGCGGTCGAACGACGACAGCCGCCCGCCCTCCTCCGCCCGCGCGCGGGCGGTGTTGAAGATCTTCTCCAGCATGTACGGGATGGCCAGCAGGCAGGTCGGCCGGAACGCGGCCAGGTCCGGCAGCAGTTCCTGCGGCTTCAGGCTCGGCGCGTGGCCGAGGCGCACCCGGGCGCGGACGCAGGCGATCGCCACCATGCGGCCGAAGACATGGGACATGGGCAGGAAGAGCAGGACGGAGACCTCCTCCTTCGTCCCGGCCCGGAAGACCGGGTGGAGCAGTTCGATGGCGTTGTCGACCTCGGCGAAGAAGTTGCCGTGGGTGAGGACGCAGCCCTTGGGCCGGCCGGTGGTGCCCGAGGTGTAGATGACGGTGGCCAGGGTGTCGGGGACGAGCACTCCCCGCCGTACGGCCACCTCCTGGTCCGGCACCTCCTCGCCGGTCTCCGCCAGGCGGTCCAGCTGGCCCTTCTCGATCACCCACAGGTGTCGCAGGTCGGGCAGCCGCTCCAGTTCCGGGCCGAGCGCCGCCGCCTGGGCGGCCGTCTCGGTGACCAGGGCGACCGCGCCGGAGTCCTGGAGGATCCACCGGGTCTGGAAGACGGACGAGGTGGGGTAGACGGGGACGGTGACCAGGCCCGCGGCCCAGGCGGCGAAGTCGAGCAGCGTCCACTCGTAGCGGGTCCGGGCCATGACGGCGATGCGGTCGCCCGGCACCAGGCCCTCGGCGATCAGGCCCTTGGCCACCGCCTGCACCTCGGCCGCGAACCCGGCCGCCGTCACGTCCTGCCAGGGCCCGTCGCCCCCGGCCCGGCGGCTGAGGACGACGGCGTCCGGTGCCGCCTCGGCGTTGTCGAAGGGCAGGTCGGCGAGGGACCCGTGGGTCACCGGCGGGGCCAACGGCGGTACGTGCGCCTCCCGTACGGCACCGTTCAGCCGCCGTGTCTCGGGCTCCACGAGCCGTGGCCCTGCGGCGTCGGCGAACGCGGCGGAGGTCGGAAAGGGAGTGGACACGGGCGGCTCCTGTGGCGTGCGGCGATGAGGCCGCCGCTTGCGTTCGTACGCGCCTCGCGCGCCGAGGCGGTCACCGGCGAGGGCCCGCGAAGAGGGGGTTACCGGCGGTCAGGCAGGAAGCGTACGAGGCTCCTGTGATGAGGCTGTGCCGGTTACGGGTCGGTCCGGGGCCAGGGATGTGCAACATCGGCAAGGACGTGAGGAAGGTTCACGTCCGGTGTCCGACCGCGGGTTCTCCATGGGCGCCGAAGGCGTCTTCTCATCCCTCTCCCCCTCCCGACCTTGACTTACCTGCGGTAACCTTACTCCAGAGTCAGCATTTTGGACCCGAGCGGGGAGTGGGACATGACCGACCGCAGTGCGCGCATCGCCGACCCCGCGCCCGGCCGGCTGCTCACCCGTCCCCCCGCGCTCGCCCCGCTGCTGGCCCGCGGCGCCCTGCGCTCCGCCTTCCGGCGCCCGGCCCCCGACGCCGCGTTCCCGCGCACCCGCCTGGTGCTGCCGGACCTGCGCGTCGACCTCGTACGGCTGGCCGCGTACGAGCGGGTGTGCGGCTTCGCCACCGGCGAGGACGCGCTGCCGATCACCTACCCGCACGTCCTCGGCTTCCCGCTGGCGATGCGCCTGATGAGCGGCCGGGACTTCCCGCTGCCGCTGCCGGGCCTGGTCCACACGTCGATCGAGATCACCCGGCACACCGCCCCGCCTGTCACGGGCGTCTACGAACTCGGCGCGTACGTGGCGGGGTTGGCGCCGCACCGACGCGGCACCGAGGCCACCGTGGTGACCGAGGCACGGGCCGGCGGCGCCGTCGTCTGGGAGTCGCGGAGCACATATCTGGCGCGGCACCGCACGGCCGGATCCACCACCGCGTCACGGTCGTCCGACGGCGAGCCGGGTCCCGATCCGCTCCCCGTGGTCGCCGAGTGGCGCCTCGCCGCCGACCTGGGGCGGCGCTACGGTGCCGCCTCCGGCGACCGCAACCCCATCCATCTGCACCCGCTCACCGCCCGCCTGTTCGGCTTCCCGCGCACCGTCGCGCACGGCATGTGGACGGTGGCCCGCTGCCTCGCGGCGCACGGCACCCCGCCTTCCGCCCGGGTGCGGGCGGAGTTCCGGGCGCCCGTGCTGCTGCCCGGGACGGTGGAGTACGCGGCGGCGGACGGACGCTTCGAACTGAGGGGAGCGGACGGGCGCGTCCATGTGCGCGGGCAGGTGGGCCCGCCCGTACCGGGCTCGGACGGGCCCTAGCCGACCCGCCCCTGGTGCTCGGGCTCCGTGGGTGACCACGGGCGTCCCTCCATCAGGTTGCCCAGGCCCGCCCAGGCGAAGTTCATCAGGGTGGCCGCGGCCTGCCGGGCCGAGACGCCCTCGGTGGTGTTGGCCCAGGCCGCCAGGGACTCGGCGGCACCGACGAGGGCCTCGGCGAGCCCGGCCACCTCGCGCTCGGGCAGGTCGGCGTCGGGCCGGTCGGGGTCGGGCAGATCGAGGCCGGACAGGGCGGGTTCCCGCCGGTCGGGGTCCTGGGCGCGGTCGCTCGCCCCGGCGCAGCCGGGGGACCGCGGGTGGGCCTCCCGCGCGGCGGCCCCGATCAGCCGGGTCACGAACGCGACGATCTCCTCGCGCATCGCCGTGACCTCGGCGGCGAACCGCTCGCCGTGCGTACGGGCCTGGAGGTGCAGCACGGACCAGGCGTCGGGGTGCTGCGCGGTGTGGGTGAAGAACGCCCGCAGCCCGTCCCAGAGCTGGCGGTCGGCGCCGAGCCCCGGCCGCACCCCCGACTGCACGGCCTCCGTGAGCGCGGCGGCCTCCCGGCGGATGCAGGCGGTGAAGAGGTCTTCCTTGGAGTTCAGGTACAGATAGACCAACGGCTTCGACACACCGGCGACTTCGGCGATCTCGTCCATCGACGCGGCCGCGTAGCCCCGTTGGCCGAAGATCCGCACAGCGGCGTCCAGCATCTGCTGCTCACGGACCGCACGCGGCATCCGCTTGGTCTTCACGGCACCCATGGGGAAAGGATAGTTGGGCGCCGCAGCCATCCCGTGGGACGCGAAGGCCGGGCCGCCCGGGAGGGCGGGCGGCCTAGGAGGCCTGGCGCTGTGCGGCGGAGGCGTTCTCCGCGGCGTCCGCCGCATCGTCCTCCTGGGACCGGCTGGTCTCGAGGTTGGCCTTCATCCGGTCCACGCGTCCCGAGACCTGGACGGAGGCGCGGTCGCGCTCCTTGCGCAGCACCACGAAGCTGATGGGCGCCGAGATCACCAGGGCCAGCAGGGCGACCCACATGATGTTGGAACCGCCGAGGCCGTGCGGAACGACACCGGCGTAGACGAGGCCCCAGACGACCACGAAGCAGCCCGCGAAAATCCCGAGGCGCATCAGCGTGTAGCGGAGCATCTCAATCCACTCTTCCGTCTCGAATACTTCCGAACGTCCCATAGGGCGTCGTCCAGTGAAGCATGCCGGGTCCCCGGCCCCACAGCCGGGGCGGGCGGTCACAGCAGGGGCAGCAGCATGGTGATGTCGTCGCGGTCGTCCCCCGGCGCCACCCGGATCGCGTCGGGCACCCGCCCGACCTCCTTGTAGCCGCAGGAGCCGTAGAACCGCTCCAGGTCGTTGCCGCCGCGGCAGGTGAGCCGGATCGCGTCGATGCCGGCGAAGGTGCGGGCCGAGTCCGCCGCGGCCGCGAGCAGGTCGCGGCCGTACCCCTTGCCCTGGTGCCGCGGGTGCACCATCACCGTGTACAGCCACACCCAGTGCTTCATCAGCCGGTGGGTGTTGAAGGTGAGGAACGCGGTCGCGGCGACGTCCCCCCGCTCGTCGTGCCCGACCAGCAGCCGGGTGCGGCCCTCGGCCATGGCCACGAAGTGCTTGACGAGTTCCGGGCGTATGTCCTCCCGCACCACGGGCGGTACGAAGCCGACGGAGCCGCCCGCGTTGGACACATCGGTCCACAGACCGAGGATGCCGTCACGCAGGGCGGGATCGACGGCGGGATCGAGAGTGAAGGTAAGGGACATACATGGAGTGTACGCATTACATGACGTCACCCGGGCCGCCGCACGCCCCGCCCCGACCCCCTCGTCCCGCCGTCTCGGACCGCCGTCTCAGACCCGCATCGGCTGGGGGGACTCGCGGCGCGCCGGGTCCGGTCCGTCGTACTCGCGGATGATCTCGTAGCGCGTGTTGCGCTCCACCGGGCGGAAGCCCGCGTCGCGGATCAGGTCGAGCAGGTCGTCCCGGGTGAGCTTGTTCGGCGTGCCGTAGTTGTCGGCGTCATGGGTGATCTTGTACTCGACGACCGAGCCGTCCATGTCGTCCGCGCCGTGCTGAAGGGCGAGCTGGGCGGTCTGCACCCCGTGCATCACCCAGAAGACCTTCACGTGCGGCACGTTGTCGAACAGCAGCCGGGAGACCGCGAACGTCTTCAGCGCCTCGGCACCGGTGGCCATCTGGGTGCGCGCCTGGAGCCGGTTGCGGACCTTGCCGTCCTTCATGTCCACGAAGTCGTGCTGGTAGCGCAGCGGGATGAAGACCTGGAAGCCGCCGGTCTCGTCCTGGAGCTCACGCAGCCGCAGCACGTGGTCGACGCGGTGGCGGGGCTCCTCGATGTGCCCGTACAGCATCGTGCACGGGGTCTTCAGACCCTTCTCGTGCGCGAGCCGGTGGATGCGCGACCAGTCCTCCCAGTGGGTGCGGTGGTCGACGATGTGCTGCCGGACCTCCCAGTCGAAGATCTCGGCGCCGCCGCCGGTCAGGGACTCCAGACCGGCGTCGATGAGCTCGTCGAGGATCTCGGAGGCGGTCAGCCCGGAGATGGTCTCGAAGTGGTGGATCTCGGTCGCCGTGAAGGCCTTGAGCGAGACGTTCGGCAGGGCGGCCTTCAACTCGCGCAGGGAGCGCGGGTAGTACCGCCACGGCAGGTTCGGGTGCAGCCCGTTGACGATGTGCAGCTCGGTGAGGTTCTCGCCCTCCATCGCCTTGGCGAGGCGGACGGCCTCCTCGATGCGCATCGTGTACGCGTCCTTCTCGCCCGGCTTGCGCTGGAAGGAGCAGTACGCGCAGGACGCGGTGCACACGTTCGTCATGTTGAGATGACGGTTGACGTTGAAGTGCACGACGTCGCCGTTCTTGCGGGTGCGCACCTCGTGCGCGAGACCGCCGAGCCACGCCAGGTCGTCCGACTCGTACAGCGCGACGCCGTCCTCACGGGTGAGCCGCTCACCGGCCCGGACCTTGTCCTCCAGCTCGCGCTTGAGCCCGACATCCATGTGTTTCTGCCTCTCCCTTTCGACCTGCCGACGAACCCTGCCAACCGTACGCCCGAGGTCCTAGACCTCTTCCGGCAGCTCGCCCACCCGGTTCTCCCACTTCGTGGACAGCACGATGGTGGTACGGGTCCGGGAGACGCCCTTGGTCCCGCTGAGCCGGCGGATGATCCGCTCCAGGCCGTCCACGTCACTGGCGCGCACCTTGAGCATGAACGAGTCGTCGCCCGCGATGAACCAGCAGTCCTCGATCTCGCTGAGGTCCTTCAGCCGCCGGGCCACGTCCTCGTGGTCGGCCGCGTCGGACAGCGAGATGCCGATCAGGGCGATCACGCCGAGCCCGAGGCTGGCGGCGTTCACGGTGGCGCGGTATCCGGTGATGACCCCGGCCGCCTCCAGCCGGTTGATGCGGTCGGTGACGCTGGGTCCCGACAGGCCGACGAGGCGTCCCAGCTCCGCATAGGAGGCCCGGCCGTTCTCCCTCAGGGCCTGGATGAGCTGCCTGTCCACCGCGTCCATGCGATCGAAGCCTTCCGATGAATGGGTCCGGGCGGCGCCCGGACCTCCTGAAGTCGAGGATGGTGCTGGTACTGCCTGGCCGCCGTGGGCCGCTCAGGCCGGGCGGGAACCGCCGAGCTCGCCCTGCCAACGGCGGTAGAGGGTGTGCCCGACGCCCGCCGCGTCGAGGACCCGGCCGGCGACGAAGTCCACCAGGTCCTGGATGTGGGTGGCGCCCGCGTAGAACGCCGGGGAGGCCGGTACGACACTGGCGCCCGCGTCGTCCAGGGCGACCAGGTGCCGCAGGGTCTGGCCGTTCAGCGGGGTCTCCCTGACGGCCACGACGAGACGGCGGCGCTCCTTGAGCGTGACGCTCGCCACCCGCTGGAGCAGGTCCTTCGACAGACCGAGCGCGACCCCCGCGACACACGCCGTCGAGGCCGGCACGATCAGCATCCCCTTCGCGGGGTACGACCCCGAGGACGGGCCCGCGGCCAGGTCTCCGGCGTTCCAGTACCGCACCCCGTCGAGGTCCGCCTCGAAGGTGTCCGGCTTGCCGTCCGCGCCCCGCGCCAGCCACTCCCGCAGGTCGTCGCGCCAGTGCGCGTCCCGGAAGGAGATACCGGTCTCGTCCAGCAGGGTGAGCCTGGAGGCCCGGCTGACGACCAGGTCGACGCTCTCGCCCGCGGCGAGCAGCGCACGCAGGACGGCGGCGGCATACGGCGTACCGGACGCGCCTGACACCCCCACGATCCAAGGCACGCGCTCTGTTTCTCCTGCGTTCACACCTTGAGCGTACCGGCGCGCCGCACGGTGCTCAGGACCGGCCGCCCGCCTTCGGGTCGACGGGGGGCGAGGGAGCCGGTGGGGATCGCCGGCCGGGTCAGACGGTCAGACCCCGGACCAGGAGGTCCAGCAGCGCGCACACGAACAGGGCGATGCCGATGAAGCCGTTGACCGAGAAGAACGCCCGGTTCAGCCGGGACAGGTCGGTCGGCCGGACGATGGTGTGCTCGTAGAGGAACGCGCCCGCGACGATCACCAGGCCCAGCCAGAAGAACGCGCCCGCGTCCGTGGCCAGCGCGTACCAGACGAACAGCGCCGTCGTGATCGCGTGGCAGGCTCGCGCCCCCCAGATCGCGGCCGGGATCCCGAAGCGGGCCGGGACCGACCTGACGCCGATCTCCCGGTCGGTCTCGACGTCCTGGCAGGCGTAGATCAGGTCGAAGCCGCCGATCCAGACGCCGACGGCGAGACCGAGGATCACCGCGTCCCAGGACCACTCGCCGGTGACCGCCAGCCAGCCGCCGACCGGGCCCATCGCCTGGGCCAGACCGAGGATGGCCTGCGGGAAGTTCGTGAACCGCTTGCCGTAGGGGTAGACCACCATCGGGATCACCGCGACGGGCGCCAGGGCCAGGCAGAGCGGGTTGAGCAGGGCCGCCGAGCCGAGGAAGACGACCAGGGCGATCAGGGCACCCGTCCAGGCGTGCCGCACCGACATCGCGCCGGTCACCAGCTCGCGGTGGGCGGTCCTGGGGTTACGGGCGTCGATCTCGCGGTCGATGATCCGGTTGACCGCCATGGCGAAGGTGCGCAGGCCCACCATGCAGACGGTGACCAGGAGCAGACCGCCCCAGTGGATGTTCCCGTCCAGCTCGAACATCGCGGTCAGCGCGGCGATGTAGGCGAAGGGCAGCGCGAAGACCGAGTGCTCGATCATCACCAGGCGCAGGAACGCCTTGGTGCGGCCCGGCTGCGGGATCGCTGCGGAGGCGCTGCTCACAGTCCGTATTCCTTCCAGCGGCGGTCCACCATGGCCGCCGTATCGGGGTCCGACAGGACCATCTCCGGCCACCCGCCGTCCCTGGTGTAGCCCTCCTCGGGCCACTTCCGGGTCGCGTCGATGCCCGCCTTGCCGCCCCAGAACTGCTGGTAGGAGGCGTGGTCGAGGTGGTCCACGGGCCCCTCGGCGACGGTGAGGTCGCGGGCGTAGTCGGTGTTGCCCAGCGCCCGCCAGGCGACCTCGTGCAGGTCGTGCACATCGCAGTCGGAGTCGACGACCACGATCAGCTTGGTCAGCGACATCATGTGCGCGCCCCAGACGGCGTGCATCACCTTCTGGGCGTGCTTGGGGTACTTCTTGTCGATCGAGACGATCGCGCAGTTGTGGAAGCCGCCCGCCTCGGGCAGGTGGTAGTCCACGATGTCGGGGACGATGATCTTCAGCAGGGGCAGGAAGAAGCGTTCCGTCGCACGGCCGAGCGGTCCGTCCTCGGTCGGGGGCCGCCCCACGACGATCGACTGGAGCAGCGGCCGCTTGCGCATCGTCACGCAGTCGATCTTCAGCGCGGGGAAGGGCTCCTGCGGGGTGTAGAAGCCGGTGTGGTCGCCGAAGGGACCCTCGGGGAGCATCTCGCCCGGCTCCAGCCAGCCCTCCAGGACTACCTCGGCCTGCGCCGGGACCTGGAGCGGTACCGTCTTGCAGTCGACCATCTCGATCCGCTTCCCCGCGATGAACCCGGCGAAGAGGTACTCGTCGATGTCACCGGGCAGCGGCGCCGTGGACGCGTACGTCACGGCGGGCGGGCAGCCGAACGCGATCGCGACCGGGAGCCGCTCGCCGCGCCGGGCCGCCACCTGGTAGTGGTTGCGGCTGTCCTTGTGGATCTGCCAGTGCATGCCGATCGTGCGCCGGTCGTGGCGCTGGAGGCGGTAGAGACCCAGGTTGCGGATCCCGCTCTCCGGGTCCTTGGTGTGGGTCAGCCCCAGGTTGAAGAAGGAACCGCCGTCCTGCGGCCAGGTGAAGAGCGCGGGCAGCCGGTCGAGGTCGACGTCGTCCCCGTGCAGCACGACCTCCTGCACCGGGGCGTCCTTGACCTTCTTCGGCGGTACGTGCGTCATCGCGCCGAGCTTGCCGAACGCCTCGCGCACCCCGACGAACCCGTGCGGCAGCTCGGGCCGCAGCAGGCCGCCGATCTTGTCGGAGATCTCGCCGTACGACTTCAGGCCGAGCGCCTTCAGCAGCCGCCGGTCGGTGCCGAAGACGTTCATCGCGAGGGGCATGTCGGAGCCCTTCACGTTCTCGAAGAGCAGCGCCGGGCCGCCCGCCTTCTGGACCCGGTCGACGATCTCCCCGACTTCCAGATACGGGTCGACCTCGGCCTTGACGCGCTTGAGGTCTCCCTCGCGCTCCAGGGCCCTGAGCAGGGAGCGAAGATCGTCGTAAGCCATGCGGTCCAGTATCCGGTACGGGCTACTCTGACCCCGTCACCGGGGGCCCGTGCCGCCCCGCCGTCGCTCACTGGGGGATCGTTCGACCATGCTCAGGTATCTGCCGTTCCTGCTGGTGCTGGCCCTGTGGATCTACGCCTTCATCGACTGCCTGAACACGCCGGAGGAGGAGGTCAGAGGCCTGCCCAAGGTGGTCTGGGTCATCATCATCCTGCTCTTCGGCGAAGTGCTGGTCGGTCCGATCGCCTGGCTGGTCGCGGGCCGCAACCGCGGGGTGCCCGCCGGGGGTTCCACCCCTTCCGAATGGCACCGCAACCACCGGACGACGTTCGTCGCGCCCGACGACAACCCCGAGTTCCTCAAGTCCATCAAGGCCGAGAACCGCAAGGACGAGGCCCTGCTGAAGGACTGGGAGGCCGACCTGCGGCGGCGCGAGGAGGAGCTGCGCCGGCGCGAGGAGCGGACCGGGTCCGACGAAGAGTCCTGACGGCACAACAGGTGAGCAGAGGACAGAACTGGGCGCTCGCCGCCGTGGTGGTGCTCCCGGTGGCCTTCCTGGGCTGGGGGGCCTGGTCGTTCGCCACGGCCTTCGGGGGTGACCCGATGAGCCGGGCGGAGAGCGTCCCGTGCGAGGACGCCATGCGCTTCGCGGACCACGACGGGCTGCCCGAGGGGGCCCACGACGCGAAGTGCACCGCGCTGAGCTGGCTGGACACCCAGTACACGGTGCGGTTCACGATCGCGCGGACGCAGCTGGACGCCTGGCTGGAGGAGTCCTATCCCGACACGCGCCTCACGGCGGCGGAGTGCGACGGGGAGCCGTCGGCCGACGTCTGCGCGCACATCGAGCTGAACCCGCCCGCCCAGGGCGGGGCGGTGGCGATCGACATCGGCGTGCGGTACGCCGACGCCTCGACCGCGGTCGTGGAGTTCGCGCCCTTCGACGTGTGACCGGGCCGGGCGTCCGCCTCGCCCGGCCCAGGGCCCGCCCGGCTCAGCGCAGCCGGGACGACGACAGGATCGACAGCAGGTGGGCCGGGACCATCACCCAGGTGATGACGGCGAGCGCGCCGAGCGCCCAGCGGGTCGGTTCGATCCCGCCCGCCGCCGCGTCGGCGACGGCCGCGGCCAGCAGGACCAGGGACGCCTCGATGCCGTTGGTGACCCGGTGGATCTTGAAGGCGGCGGCCAGGCGCCGGACCGTGGCCACACCCTGCGAGCGCGGCCGGGTCGCCTCGTCGTCGGCGACGGTCAGCCCGCGCCGGGCGCGTGCCACGTCCACCAGGTCGGTCGAGGCCTTCAGCAGCACGACGCCGAGGGCGGCGGCTATGCCGACCGAGAGCCAGCCGCCGAAGCCCGACTCGGCGGCGCGGTAGCCGGCGCCCGCGAACAGGGCCGCGTCCGCCAGATAGGCGCCGAGCCGGTCGACGTAGATGCCGGTCGCGCTGTTCTGGCCCTTCCAGCGGGCGACCTCGCCGTCGACACAGTCGAAGAGCAGGAAGAGCTGCATCAGGACCACCGCGAGGACCGCGCCGGTCAGGCCCGGGATCATCAGCGCCGCACCGGAGGCGACCCCGCACACCACCATCGTCCAGGTGAGCTGGTCCGGGGTGACGGGGGTGCGCACCAGCTGGCGGGTCAGTCGCAGCGAGATCCTGCGCATGTACAGCCGGCCCGCCCAGTGCTCGCCGTTGCGGCTCGCCAGCTTGGCCTGCGGCTGGCAGACCTCGCGCAGCTCCTCCAGAACCGGCGCAGCAACCATGGAACTTCCCTCCCGACCGGGCCCGAGTGCCGCCGACGCGGCAATGATCGGGCCAGGGTACAGAGCGGGTTTCCGCGGCTTCGCCCAGGGCTTGCCGGGCGGGGGCTTCCCGCTTGTTGCCCCGATGTCCCGGTCCCAGCACAGTGGAGCGATGGATCCCCGGCAGAGTGACCACAAGGACCGGTCGGCCGCTGAACGCATGGACCGGTCGGCCGCCCGCGCCTGGCTCGCCACCGCCCTCGCCGAGGCGCGCACCGGTCTCGCCGAGGGCGGCATCCCGATCGGCGCCGCGCTCTACGGCGCCGACGGGGCCGTCCTGGGCCGTGGCCACAACCGGCGCGTCCAGGACGGCGACCCCTCGACGCACGCGGAGACGGCCGCGTTCCGGGCGGCCGGCCGACAGCGGTCGTACCGCGGGACGACGATGGTGACCACCCTCTCCCCGTGCTGGTACTGCAGCGGGCTGGTCCGCCAGTTCGGCATCTCCCGGGTGATCGTCGGCGAGGCGGTCACCTTCCACGGCGGCCACGACTGGCTGGCGGAGCACGGCGTGGAGATCGTGCTCCTGGACGACGCGGAGTGCGTCGCACTGATGCGGGACTTCGTCAGGGACAACCCGGCCCTGTGGAACGAGGACATCGGCGAGTGAGCCCCGGCCGCCGCCGTGAGCCGGGCTAGGGCCCGTCCATCATTTCGACCAGTCGTTCGAATTTTTCCCGCCAGGACGGCTCGGTGCCGGTCCCGCTCTCCTCGCGGAACTCGTGCCGGAACCGCAGACAGGTCCCCGCGTCCCCGTCCCGCTCCAGGTGGAAGCGGATCCTGCCGCCCCCCTCCACCGTGTACTCGGCGACCCGCTCCACGTCCCACGCGGTGACCCGCCCGCTGCCCAGCCCGCGCAGGGTGACCGCGCCGTCGAGCCGGGGTTCGAGGACCTCGGCCTCGGTGAACCAGCCCGCCAGCCCCTCCGCCCCGGCCAGCGCGGGCCAGACCCGCTCCGCCGGCACCGGCAGCCGCACCGTGAAGTGCAGGGTGTGCTCGTTCCCGTGCGTCACGCTGATGCCCTGCTCGACGGAACCGGCCATGACACCAGCGTGACCCCGACCCGCGCGATGCGCACCCCTTACGGGCGCTGCCCCGCCTTGTCGACGATCGCCCGGCGCCGGACGGCGGTGTCCTGGACGACCGTGCCCTTCTTCACACCCGCGTGGTCCCGGGTGACGGTCTGCCGCTCTCCGAGCAGCTCATGGGTCTTCTCGTCGAAGATCCACTCGACCCGGACCGGGTCCTCGGTGTCCTCGCGCGCGATGGCGACGCCGTGCCGTCCGAGCGCGTCGACCGCGTCCTCGGCGACGGTCACCCCGGGAATCCGGGCGACCGCCCGGTAGAGCGCCGCGCTCTGCGCCGGCGGCACGATCGCTGTGCTGATCATGCTGCCGGCCAGGAGGAACACGGCCTGATGCCGGTCCTGGACAAAAGTCCTGTCCTTCCAGGTGACGGCGTGGAGGGTGAATCCCGTCCCGGACACTTTGGCCAACCAGGCGTACATCCCGTCCGGGGTCGTGGGCAGGGACTTCAGGTGGTTGTAGCTGGACGACCAGTCGTGGAACGGGCTCTCGGGCGGGAGAGCCGACCGGGAGCGATCTCCCCTCGGGTCGGCCGCATCCCGGATCAGGCCGTCCTGCCGGGCGTCCACGGACTCCCAGGTCTCCACGCGGTGCAGCGGCACGATCTCGGTCGTCTTCCCGTCCGCCGACCGCTTCGCGTACGACATCCGGGTGTCGACGTACACGAACTGGTCGTCCCGGATCCTGCCGTACGCGTTCTCGTGCTCGGCCGCCAGCGCGATGTCCTCCAGGAGCGTCGCCGACGCCGAGGTGGGCGGCTCGACGCCGCCCGACGACGGCAGGGCCGTGAAGGCGACCGCCGCGGCGGTGGCCACGGCCGCCGCCGCGAGCGCGGGCCGCAGCCAACGGCTTCTCGTGCCCGAGGACGCTTCGTCGGTGTGCCGGATCTCGGTCATCAGATGCTCCTTGAGGAGTCGGTGACGGCCCGGCGGAAGGTCGTGCTCCGGAAGCTCGGTCATGGGTTTCCCTCCTTCAGGGCCCCGACCGCGGTGCCGCGGTCACCTCTCATCTGTCCGCTCGTATGCGGTGGTTCCAGGTGTTTCGCGAGCTTTGCCCTGGCCCGCGAGAGCCTCGACCGCACGGTCCCGACGGGCACCCCCAGCGCCTCCGCGGCGGCCCGGTAGTCCAGCCCGGACCACACGCACAGCGCCAGCACCTCCCGCTCGGCCCGTCGCAGCCTCGTCAGGGCCGTCCGTACGACGGCCAGCCGCTCGGCGTCGTCGACCCGGCCGGCCACCTCGTCGGCGAAGTCCCGTACGGCCTCGTCGCGCGGGAGGCGGGCCACGGCCGCCGCGTGCCTGCGGGCCGCGCGGCGGGTGTTGCGCGTGACGTTGGTGGCGATGCCCAGCAGCCAGGGGCGCAGGGAACCGCCGTCCGCGTCGAGCCGCCCGCGCAGCCGCCAGGCGTCCAGGAAGGTCAGCGAGACGATGTCCTCGGCGGCCGTCCACTCCCCGGTGAGCCGGTAGGCGTGGTTGTACACGGAGCGCGCGTAGGCGTCGAAGAGGTCGCCGAAGGCGTCGTGGTCCCCCGCGCGGATGCGTCTTCGCAGATTCGTGTCCACACCCCTCTGCCTGTCCGTACGACAAAGGCCGGTTCCCATGACCTGGGTCACGGGAACCGGCCTTCACCGGAGGGCGGTCAGACGCCCGCGTACGAGTGCTTGCCGGAGACGAAGATGTTGACGCCGTAGTAGTTGAAGAGCCAGCAGCCGAAGGCGATCAGCGCGATGTACGCGGCCTTGCGGCCCTTCCAGCCGGCCGTGGCGCGGGCGTGCAGGTAGCAGGCGTAGGCGACCCAGGTGATGAACGCCCAGGTCTCCTTGGGGTCCCAGCCCCAGTAGCGGCCCCAGGCGTCGCCCGCCCAGATCGCGCCCGCGATGATCGTGAACGTCCACAGCGGGAAGACGGCCGCGTTGACGCGGTAGGAGAACTTGTCGAGGGACGCCGAGGCGGGCAGCCGCTCCAGGAACGAGGTCGCGAAGCGGCCGGGCTCGCCGCCCTGGGCGAGCTTGTTCTCGTAGGAGTCCTTGAAGAGGTAGAGGATCGTGCCGACCGCGCCGACGTAGAAGACCGCGCCGCACAGGATCGCCGTCGAGACGTGGATGTACAGCCAGTACGAGTGCAGGGCGGGCACGAGCTGGTCGCTGGCGGTGTACAGGACCGTGACGGCCACACCGAGGTCGAGCAGGACCGTGGTGATCAGGAACAGGCCGAGCCAGCGCACGTTCTTCTTCAGCGCGAGCAGCGCGAGGTACACGCCGACGGCGACCGTGGAGAAGGTGATGTTGAACTCGTACATGTTGCCCCACGGCGCCCGCTCCACCGAGGCCGCGCGGGCGATCACACCGCCCAGCTCGACGAGGAAGGCGAGCACGGTGAGCGAGATGGCGATCCGCCCGTACAGGTCGCCCTGCACGTCGCCGCCGTGCGCGCCCGGCCCGTCCGGCACGTCGCGGGAGCCGGTCGCGGACCGCACGACGACCTTCGGCCGCTCCAGCACCGCCGTGCCGCCGGCCGTCTGCACGGTGACGGCGGGGCCGCTCTTCGCGGCCGGCGCGGAGGTCAGCGCGGCGGCGGTGCGGCCGACCTTGCTGCGGCTGCCGAAGAGCCATTCGGCGATGTACGCGAAGAAGGCCAGGGTGTAGACGGCCATCGCCGAGTAGATCAGCGTGTTGCTGATGTTCGCGAGGTGTTCGTTGGTCGCGGTGGCGAGAGTCACTTCTTCTCAGCCCCTTCGGCAGGTACGGCTGGGGTGTCGGGGGATTCGGACGGGTCGTCGGGCTCGGGGGCCCCGGGGGCCTGGTCGTACAGGGTCCCGGCGAGGTCGCCGAGCTCCTCGGGCAGCTTCGCGGACTCGCTGCGGCCCAGGCCGCCCATCTCGACGACCGTCACCCCGTCCGCGCCGCGCGTGGCACGGACCCACACCCGGCGGCGCTGGATGAACAGGGAGCCCGCCAGGCCGAAGATCGCGGCGGTCGCGCCGGCCAGTGCCCAGCCGCTGCCGGGCTGCTGCGTGACCTGGAAGTTCGCCCATTCCTTGGTGCCGTCGTAGGTGATCGAGCCGGCGCCGTTCGGCAGGGTCATGGTCTCGCCGGGCTTCAGGTTCTGCCGGAGCTGCTGCTTCTTGGCGTCCTCGAAGTACTTCATGTGCTTCTTGTCGAGCTGGTACACGCTCTGCGGGATGCCCGAGTCGACCCCGAGGTCGCCGTGGTACGGCGCCAGGTTCAGCACCGGGTTCAGCATCGCCGGGAACTGCGAGGACACCACGCTGCCGCCGCCGTAGGTGGGCAGGAAGAACGCCTGGAAGCCGAGCTGTTCGGACACGCCCTGGGCGTTCTTGTAGCCGTCCATGACCTTGATGGCGCCGGAGGAGGTGACGTTGGAGTCCAGCGGCAGCAGCGGTACGGCGTTGTGGAAGACGACGTCGCCCTTGCCGTCCCTGACGGTCACCACGGGGGCGTAGCCGTGGGCGGTGAGGTAGACCTTCGAGTCGCCGATCTCCAGCGGCTCGTTGACCTTGACGGTGGTCCTGCGCTCCTTGCCGTAGGCGCCCTCGCTGTAGGTGACGGCCGCCTGGTAGGTGCGCGGGGTGCCCTTGTTGGGGCCGGTGAGCTCGTAGGTGCCGGTGAACTTCTTCAGGACGAAGCTGAACGGCACCAGGTCGTCCGTGCCGAAGAGGTTGCCGGACTTGAAGTCGTCGTAGGAGATGAGCGTGTTGGAGAAGCCGTCGCCCTCGACGACCAGCTTGTTGCCCTCGGACTTGAACAGCTGGCCCCAGGCGAAGGCGGTCAGCATCACGATCAGCGCGATGTGGAAGGCGAGGTTGCCGACCTCGCGCAGGTAGCCCTTCTCGGCCGCGACGGCGTCGCCCACCGGGTGGGCGCGGAAGCGGCGCTTCTTCAGCAGCGCGAGCGCGGCCTCGCGGACCTGCTCCGGCGAGGCCTCGGTGCGCCAGGTCGTGTACGCGGGCAGCCGGGTCAGCCGCTTGGGCGCGCCCGGCGGGCGGCCGCGCAACTGACCGACGAACTGCCAGGTGCGGGGCACGATGCAGCCGATGAGGGAGACGAACAGCAGGATGTAGATCGCGGAGAACCACACCGAGCTGTAGACGTGGAAGAGCCCGAGCCGGTCGTAGACCGCGGCGAGGGTCGCGTGGGCGTCCCGGAAGTCGGCGACCTTCGTCGCGTCGGTCCCGGACTGCGGGATCAGCGAGCCGGGGATCGCGCCGAGCGCCAGCAGCAGGAGCAGCAGCAGCGCGACCCGCATGGAGGTGAGCTGCCGCCAGAACCAGCGGGCCCAGCCGACGACGCCCATACCGGGCGGGTTCGCCGACGACTCCAGGGGCGCGGTGGACAGCTGGGAACCGGCGGCGCCGAGGTCGTCGGGGGCGGTCGCGGCCCCGTCGGTCGGCGTGCCGGTCGTCGTCTTGCTCATGGATCAGATCCCCACAGTGAAGCCGGTGGACCAGGTCTGGAGGTCCTGCACGATGTGGTCCCACGCGCCGGTCAGCAGCAGCAGACCGGTCACGATCATCATGGTGCCGCCGATGCGCATCACCCAGGCGTAGTGGCGCTTGACCCAGCCGAAGGCGCCGAGCGCCTTGCGGAAGGCGACCGCGGCGAGCACGAAGGGCACACCGAGGCCCAGGCAGTAGGCGACGGTCAGTATGGCACCGCGGCCCGCGCTCGACTGCTGGGCGGACAGGGCCAGCACCGAGGAGAGGGTCGGCCCGATGCACGGCGTCCAGCCGATGCCGAACAGCGCGCCCAGCAGCGGCGCGCCGACCAGCCCCGTCACGGGCCTGCGGTGGAAGCGGAACTCCCGCTGGGTGAGCCAGGGCATCAGCCCCATGAAGAAGACGCCCATGAGGATCATGAGCACGCCCAGCACCTTGGTCAGGACGCCCTTGTTGTCCTGCAACGTGGAGCCGAAGTAGCCGAACAGCGCTCCGCCGGAGACGAACACGGCCATGAAGCCGAGCACGAAGAGCGAGGCGCCCGCGACCATCCGGCCGCGCCGGGCCTCGGCCAGGTCGGTTCCGGTGACCCCGGTGACGTAGGCCAGATAGCCGGGTACGAGCGGCAGGACGCACGGGGAGAAGAAGGAGATGAGGCCGGCGAGCAGGGCGAGCGGCAGGGCGACGAGCAGGGCGCCGTTGAGCACGGTCGGGTTCGGGTCCGTCGCCGCGGCGAGCAGGGACACTCCGGTCACGTCACTTCTCCGCGAGGACCGGGGAGATCATCTTGCGCAGCTTCTCCTCGCTGAGCGCGGACAGCGAGCGGGCGGCGATCTTCCCGTCCCGGTCGAGGACGAGCGTGGAGGGGATCGCCTGCGGGTTGAGGGTGCCCTTGGCGAAGCGGAGCATCAGCTTGCCCGTCGGGTCGTACAGGCTCTGGTAGCTGACGCCGTACTGCTTCTCGAAGGCGCGGGCGGGGCTGGTGCTGGTGTCGCGGGTGTTGATGCCGACGAACTGCACGCCCTGGTCCTTGAGGTCCTGGTGGACCTTCTCGAAGCCGGACGCCTCGGCGCGGCACGGCGGGCACCAGGAGCCCCACACGTTCAGGACGACGACCTGGCCCTTGTACGCGGCGACGTCGAGCTGCTTGCCGTCGACCGTCTCACCGGACAGGTCGGGGGCGGCGGCCCGCTCCCCCTTGTCGGCGGTCGCGATGCCGTCCTCGCCCAGGACGAAGTTGGTGTCGCCGCCGCCCCCGGACGTGCCCCCGGACGTGCAGGCGGACAGCAGCAGCGCGGCCACGGCGGCACCGACGGTGCTCAGGGCGGCGGCGCGGCGCGGGCGGATCCTGGTCGTCGAACGCGAGGAGGTGCGGGTGGCGGCACTCATGTGAAAAGTTTCGCATGGCCGTTCCGGGGATCTCGGGCACCCCCCTTGCGGGCGGAAACCCGCATTTCAGGCGGCGCTTCGGACGGCTTCCGCGGCTGCGGTCCAGAGGGTCTTTCAGGTGGCCGTGGCGGGGGGCGTCGCCGTGGCGGGGGCGGAGTTCGCGGGGGCGCCGGTGGGGGCGACGGGGGTGCCGGGGGTGTTCGCCGGGGCGGGACCGAGGAACTCCTGCCAGCCGCCGGCCGGCCGCTGGCCCACGTCCAGCGTGCGCAGCTTCGCCAGCACCTCCGGCCGCTGTACGTCGAGCCAGTCCGTGAACTGCCGGAAGGAGACCAGCCGTACGTCCGCGCCCTTCTCCTTCTCCCGCGCGATGTGCAGGAAGGCCTGCTCCACGGCGTCCATGTAGATGCCGCCGTTCCAGTGCTCGAAGTGGTTGCCTATGAAGAAGGGAGCCCGGTTCGTCTCGTATGCCCGCTGGAAGCCGGATATGTACGCCTGGGCGGCCTGCTGACGCCAGTGCGGGTAGTTGTGGGCGGGCGCGTTGGTGGAGTTGACCGACTGGTTGGCGAGGATGTTGTAGTCCATGGAGAGGACCTCGAAGCGGTGCCCGGGGAACGGCATCTGCTGCAACGGCAGATCCCAGATGCCCTGCCGCTTGCCGGGCCAGACCTGCCGGCCGCCGGGCGAGGAGGCGTCGTAGCGCCAGCCGAGTTCGCGGGCGGCGGGCAGCAGGTTGTCCTGCCCGAGCAGACAGGGCGTACGGCCGCCGACGAGTTCCTTGTCGTAGTCGAAGGGCAGCGGCTCCAGATCGGTCCAGCCGGTGTTGGTCCGCCACTCCTTCACGAACGCCTTGGCCTGGGCTATCTCGCTCTTCCACTGCCGCGGGGTCCAGTGGCCGACCGAGCCGCTGCCGCCGCAGAAGTGCCCGTTGAAGTGGGTGCCTATCTCGTGGCCCTCCAGCCACGCGCGGCGGATGTTGGTGAGCGTCGCGCGGACGTGGTCGTCGGTGAGGTAGCCGATGTCGGAGGCGCCGCGCGGGTTGTTGGGCGGGTCGTAGAGCCGCTTCTTCGACTCGGGCAGCAGGTAGAGCCCGGACAGGAAGAAGGTCATGCTCGCGCCGTGCTCCTTGGCGAGGTCCAGGAAGCGCGGGAAGAGGCCGTTGCCGACCTCGCCGGCTCCGTCCCAGGAGAAGACGACGAACTGCGGCGGCTGCTGCCCGGGTTCCAGCGGCACGGGGGCGGCGGGCTGGTGCGGCTGACGGCCGCTGAAGGAGGTCGAGCCGTCGCCGAGGGGGCGCGCGATGTGGGTCGGCTGTCCGCCGGGGGTCGCGGAGGGGCTCGCGGAACCCCGGGGGCTCGCGGAACCGTCGGCGCGGGTCGGGCCCTTGGAGGGTGTGGAGGTGCCGCACGCCGCGAGGCCGGCGGCGGTCGCGGCGCCCGCGCCGAGAGCGAGTGCTCCCCTTCGAGTCGGATTGCGCATGGCATCCCCCGTTCGTCGCGTTCTCTGGTGGTCACTCATTCAGAGGACGCGACGAACGAGGAGGTTCCGCGCGATCACACGGATCTCGCGACGGCTGTCACGAACGGGCCATGGAACACCGGAGGTCGCTTTCGCGTCGGCGTCAGCGCCCCCGCAGGTACCCCTGGGTCCGTACCGGCGGCTATGCCCCGAAAGCCTTGCCCTGCCCCTTGACCGGCTTGGCGCCGGCGAGGAGATGGGCCGGGACGAGATCGCGGGCCGGCTCGGTGTAGCCGACGGAGACGATCTTGTCGCCCTGGTACGTGAAGGTCGTCAGCGAGGCGAGCGTGCACTGGCGCTTGCGCGGATCATGCCACAGCCGCCGCCGCTCGACATAGGAGCGCACAATCCAGATCGGCAGCTGGTGACTGACCAGTACGGCCTCATGGCCGCGGGCCGCGTCCTTGGCCGCGTCCAGCGCCCCCATCATCCGTACGACCTGGTCGACGTAGGGCTCGCCCCAGGACGGCTTGAACGGGTTGACCAGGTGCTTCCAGTTGTCGGGCTTGCGCAGCGCGCCGTCCCCGACACCGAAGGTCTTGCCCTGGAAGACGTTGTCGGCCTCGATGAGCCGGCCGTCGGTGGCGAGGTCGAGTCCGTGCGCCTTGGCGATCGGCGTCGCCGTCTCCTGCGCCCGCTCCAGCGGGGAGGCGACGACGTGGGTGACGTCGCGGGAGGCGAGGTGCTCGGCGACCCGGTCGGCCATCTGCCGCCCGAGCTCGGACAGGTGGTAGCCGGGCAGCCGCCCGTACAGGATCCCGTCCGGGTTGTGGACCTCGCCGTGCCGCATGAGGTGGACGACGGTGAGTTCGCCGTCGCTCGCGCCGGTGCCGCGACCGGCGGTGCCGTTGCCGTTGCCGATGCTCACGCCGTGGCCTCCGCGGCCGCTCGGGCCGCCGCCGGGAGGGCGTCGGCGATCCGCTGGAGGGCACGCTCGTCGTGGGCCGTGGAGACGAACCAGGACTCGAAGGACGAGGGCGGCAGATAGACGCCGTTCGCCAGCAGCGACTGGAAGAAGGCGGTGAAGCGGAAGGACTCCTGCGCCTTGGCGTCCTCGTAGTTGCGGACCGGGCGGTCCGTGAAGAAGACGGAGAACATGTTGGAGGCGGTCTGCAGCGTGTGCGCGACGCCCTCCTTGCCCAGGGCCTCGGAGACCAGTGCCTGGATCTGCCGCGACACGGCGTCGACCTTGGCGTACGCGGCGTCGTCGAGCAGGCGCAGCTGGGCGAGGCCGGCGGCGGTGGCGACGGGGTTCCCGGAGAGGGTGCCCGCCTGGTAGACCGGCCCGGCGGGCGCGAGGTGCTCCATGACGTCGGCGCGACCACCGAAGGCGGCGGCCGGGAAGCCGCCTCCCATGACCTTGCCGAAGGTCATCAGGTCGGGCTTGACCCCGTCGACGCCGTACCAGCCGGCCCTGCTGGTGCGGAAGCCGGTCATCACCTCGTCGGAGATGTACAGCGCGCCGTTCTGCGCGCAGGCGTCCTTCAGGCCCTGGTTGAAGCCGGGCAGCGGCGGTACGACGCCCATGTTGCCCGGCGACGCCTCGGTGATCACGCAGGCGATCTCACCCGGGTGCCGGTGGAACGCCTCGTGCACGGCCTCCAGGTCGTTGTACGGCAGCACGATGGTGTCGCCGGCCTGGGCGCCGGTGACGCCGGGGGTGTCGGGCAGCGCGAAGGTGGCCACCCCGCTGCCGGCCGCGGCCAGTAGGGAGTCGACGTGCCCGTGGTAGCAGCCGGCAAACTTGATCACCTTGGCCCGCCGGGTGAACCCGCGCGCGAGCCGGATCGCGGACATGGTGGCCTCGGTGCCGCTGGAGACCAGCCGCACCTGCTGTACGGGCTCGACCCGCGCGACGATCTCCTCGGCGAGCGCGACCTCGCCCTCACCGGGAGTACCGAAGGAGGTGCCGCGGGAGACCGCGGCCTGCACCGCGGCGATGACCTCGGGGTGCGAGTGGCCGAGGATCATCGGGCCCCAGGAACAGACGAGGTCGACGTATTCCCGACCGTCCGCGTCGGTCAGGTACGGACCGGTGCCGGACACCATGAACCGGGGCGTACCGCCCACCGCGCGGAAGGCGCGGACCGGGGAGTTCACCCCGCCCGGCGTGACGACGGCCGCGCGGTCGAACAGGGCCTGCGAGGCAGGCGCTTCGTAGGGATAGGGCGCTCCTGAAGAGGGCGATTCGCTCATGACCTGCGACTTCTCCGACCTTCTCCGACTTGTTCGGACTCCGCTTGCTGCGTGACCTCCTCAGAGTAGGCCAGGGCCGGGGGACGGCAGGGAGCAGCGGGGCGCCCCGCGCACCGGCCGGACGGCGGGTCGTGACCGACCGTGCCCGAGCCGGAACGGTCCGAGCGGGGAGACGGCCGACCGGGACCGGCCCGGGCAAATCGGTGGACCGCCCCGTACCATCTGCGAAACTGGCACCTGATACACAGAGCAACGGACGGACCGAGCCGTGCCGGACCGCGCGCGCCTGCCCGGGCTCGCTCGAAGGCCTGCCCGGGAGCTCGCCCAGGGGCTCGTACAGGGCTCGTTCTCGGCTGGGAAGATCCTGTGGGCCGTTGTTTCGGCGCACGTTTCGGCGAGCGACCGTGGGGGAGGTCACTGTCACGATGATCGGGTTGCGCGGCGGGGGCCACGCGTCCTAGAAAAGCAGTCGGGTGGAGATATGCATCGCGGTGGCGGGCTGGGCGAAGGGACCGACGGTCTGGGTCCTCGACGCGCCCAACGGGGAAAACACCGGCGCGAGGCGGAGGAGCCGCACGAAACACTTCAGGCACATGGTGCACCGTTGGAGTCCGACCGGCTCGACCGTGAGGTCGGCCGGCTCAGGGCCGGTAGCAGGAATGGTGGTCGGGTGGGGGTGACGTACAAATACTTCGGCGCGCCTGACGGCGCGACGGCGGCCCGCGTCCCGATCTCGATGCGTCCCGAGGAACTCGGCGGCGACGAGCTCGGCATGGGCGGCATGTTCACCAAGATCAAGCCGGAGACGATGGCGGCCATGGTGCTGACCGGCATCCAGGGTGTCCCCCTCAACAAGGTGCCGCCCCTGGAACTGGTCGTCCTGCACCCCGACTACGCGGTCGTGAAGCTCCCGACCACGGTCGTCGACCCCCTGCGCGAGGTGGGCGAGGAGGCGGTGGGCGCGGCGGCGTTCATCTGGTCGACCGTGCCGGACCGGGGCGGCCCGCGGGACGCGTTCAACGTCTACCAGCTCCTGCACGAGTGGCAGGACTTCTCCCACCGACTGCACGAGGCGGGGCACCAGCCGTACTGCCTGGTGTGGCCGTGACCTGAGGTTTCTTACGAACGGGCGGAGCTTGCGGGCTCCGCCCTCGCCGTCTGTGCGCCCAGCGGTCCCGCCCAGGCCTTTCGCTCGGATCAGCCCGGCGTCGCGCGGTGCCGGTTCAGTCCAGTTGCAGCCGGTCCGCCAGTCCCGCCGCCTCGAACGCCGCGACCAGGTCCTCGCGGGTCTCCGTGAAGTGCGCCCAGCTGTCGCAGTGCGCGGGTACGACCCGACGGGCGCCGAGGATCGCGGCGGCCTCGGCGGCTCCGGCACCGTCGAGGACGAGCAGGGCGCCGTCGAAGAGCGGCTGGATGCGGGGCGCCCCCGCGAAGAGCACGGCGGTGTCCACCGGGCCGAACCGGCCCGCGATCTCCCTGACCAGGTCGAGCGAGGCGTTGTCGCCACTGACGTAGACCGTGGGCAGGTCGTCCGAGGTCAGCAGGAAGCCGATGACCTCGCCGGAGATCGGCTCGGCGCCCTCGGGACCGTGCAGGGCGGGGGCGGCCGTGACGGTGACGGCGCCGCCGTCGGGCCGGTCCAGTCGCGCGGACTCCCAGGGGGCCAGCCCGCGGGCCGTGCCGCCCAGGCGGCCCGCGCCGCCGCGGGTGGTGAGGGTGAGCGGCACGTCCGCGAGCAGGGCCCGGCCGGAGCGGTCGAGGTTGTCGGGGTGCTCGTCGTGCGAGAGCAGCACCGCGTCCACGGGGCCGAGGTCGCCCGGCTCGACGGGGGACGGGACGGTCCTGGTCAGGGTCGGACCGCCGGGGGTCGGGTAGTGACCGGTCCCGTCGAAGGTCGGATCGCTGAGGAAGCGCAGTCCGCCGTACTCGATCAGGGCGGTGGGGCCGCCGAAGACCCGGACGGGAATCTGCTCGGTGGTCGCGTCGACAGGGGACATCAGAAAGCACCTCACGGATTAGAAGTCACTTATCCGTGAGGAACCGTAGTCGCTTCTCACGGATGGGCGCAAGACGTACCATGAGAGCCATGCGGAAGAACGAGGCCGGGAAGCCTGCCGAGCACGAGGAGGCCCAGAGGGCCGTGACGTCCGAGGAGGGCGGGATACCGGTCGCGCCCGGAGCGGACCGCTATCCCGCCCTCGACCTCGCCAACAGCGCCGTCGCGCTGACCGGCGGGCAGGTCCTCGATCTGCTGGGCACCCCCGCCGCCGCGACCCGCTGGCTCGTCGACCACGGTCTGGCGCCGGCCGACGCGGAACTGCGGGAGACCTGCGCCGCCCAACTGCGCTCGCTGCGCGAACAGATCCGCGCCCTGGTCTCCTCCCGGGTCGACGGCCACCCCGCCCCCGGCAGCGCCCTGAACGGTCTCAACGACGCGCTCACCCGGGCGCCCGCGGTCTCCCTGCTGCAGTGGGACGCCGCCCGCGGTCTGCACCGGGCCCTGTCCCACCCGACCACCCGGATCGTCGAGCGCGCCCTGGCGACCCTCGCCGCCGACGCCGCCGACCTGCTCACCGGCCCCGACGCGGACCGGCTCACCGCCTGCGGCTCCCCGCCCTGCAACCGCTATCTGCTGCGGCACGGCCGCCGCCACTGGTGTTCCACCCGGTGCGGCGACCGCGCCCGCGCCGCCCGCGCCTACGCCCGCCGCACCGGCGCAGACACCGGCACTGGCACCGGCACCGGCACCGGCACCGGCACCGGCACCGAGGAGAACTGACCTCGCCGGGACGGGACGAGCGGGAGCGGGCTCAGGATTCGCCCCGCCCTCGCCCCTCCACCGGTCCCCCGCCCACCGTGAACCCGATCACCGAGCCGCCGCCCTCCCGCCGGAAGGCGAACGGCGCGCCTTCGTGCGCCAGGGCCACCTCCCGCACGATGGACAGGCCCAGACCGGAGCCGGGCAGGGCACGGGCGTCGGCGGCACGGTAGAAGCGGTCGAAGATCCGGATCAGGTCGGCGCCCGCGATGCCGGGGCCCCGGTCGAGGACCTCCACCCGGACCGTGCCCGGCCGGGCCGGGCCCGCGATGTGCAGCTCGATGGGCGCGGTGCCGTCGCGGTCGAACTTCGTGGCGTTCTCCACGAGGTTGGACATCGCCCGCTGGAGCAGCCCGGGCCGCCCGTGGGCCGTGGTGTCGCCGCTCACGCGCAGCACGATCTCCCGCCCGGTGCGGCGCCGGGCGAGACCGACCACGTCCTCGGCGATGTCGGCCAGGTCGACCGGCTGGGCCGGCTCGGCGTCGGACTGGCCCGCGGCGAGGTCGACGAGCTCGTTGACCAGATCGGTCAGCTCGCGCGCCTCCTGGGTGAGGTCGGCGACCAGATCCTCCCGGGTGGCGGGCGGGAGTTCGTCGATCCTGCGCAGCAGCGAGATGTTCGTACGCAGTGAGGTGAGCGGGGTCCGCAGCTCGTGGCCGGCGTCCTGGACCAGCCGGCGCTGGTCCTCCTCCGACTGGGCGAGCCGGCCCAGCATCCGGTCGAAGGCGCGACCCAGCCGGCCCACCTCGTCGTATCCGGTCACCGGCACCTGCACGCCCAGGCGGCGGGTGCGGGCGACGTCCTCGGCGGCGGAGGTGAGGACGACCAGCCGGCGGGTGACGCGCCGGGCCAGCCACCAGCCGAACAGCCCGGCCGCGGTGACGACGGCCGCCATCAGCACCAGGGTGCGCTGCTGGAGCGTGCGCAGCAGGTCCTCGGTGTCGCTGAACTCCTGCGCGACCTGGACCGCGCCCCGGCCGCCGCCCAGGGAGACGGTCGCGACCCGGTAGACGTCGTTGCCGACGTCGACGTCCTTGTGCTCGGCGACCAGCCCGGCGGTGGCGGCCGCGGCGGCCGTGCGGTCGGCGTCGGCGACCGGCAGGCCCGGACTGCCCCGGTCGACGACCGCGCCGTCCGGGCCGAGCACCTGCACATCGGTGCGCGGGGGCCGTACGACGTCGTGGCCGGGCGCGGAGGAGGAGAAGTCGTCGGGTGTCATGCGGTGCTGGCCGACCTCGTCGCGCAGGTCCTGCACGACCTCGTCGAACACGGTCTGCTGGTCCACCCGCACGAGACGGGCCGCCGCGCTGTACGACAGGATGCCGACCAGCACGGTGACGGCCGCGGCCACCGCCGCGAACGACACCGCGAGGGTGGTGCGCAGCGAGAGCAGACCGGGCCGTCGCCAGGTCAGCAGCCGCCGGAAACGGCCCACTCAGTCCTCCCGCAGCACATAACCCACACCGCGCACCGTGTGGATCAGCTGCGGCGCGCCGGGCTCGTCGAGCTTGCGGCGCAGGTAACCCACGTACACGGCGAGGTTCTTGGAGCCGGGCCCGAAGTCGTAGCCCCAGATGCGGTCGTAGATGGTGGAGTGGTCGAGGACGATGCCCGCGTTGCGCACCAGCAGTTCCAGCAGCTCGAACTCGGTGCGGGTGAGCTCAAGTTCACGTGTGCCGCGCCAGGCCCGGCGCGCCTGCCGGTCCATCCGCAGACCGGCCGCCTCGATGTGCCGGCCGGGCTGCGAGGGGCCCGGCACCGAGCCGGACGCCGGACCCGGGGAAGCGCCCGGCGCCGTACCCGCTCCCGCTCCGGTCGACGGATCGGCCGGCGATCCGGCCGGCCCGGACGGGATGCCGGGCGCCCCGGCCGGGGCCTCGCCCGCGGTGTCGGCGGGGGCCGGGGTCTCGACCGGGGTGGTGCGGCGCAGCAGCGCGCGCAGCCGGGCGAAGACCTCCTCGACGTCGAAGGGCTTGACGACGTAGTCGTCGGCTCCGGCGTCCAGGCCCGCGATCCGGTCGGCGGTCTCCACCAGCGCGGTCAGCATCAGGATCGGGGTGCGGTCGCCCTCGGCACGCAGCACCCGGCAGACCTGGAGTCCGTCGATGCCGGGCATCATCACGTCGAGGACGAGCACGTCCGGCGGGGTGCGGTGGGCGTGCGCCAGCGCCTCGACGCCGTCGGCGACCGCGGTGACCTGGTAGCCCTCCAGGGCCAGGGCGCGTTCCAGCGCGTGGCGGATGGCGCGGTCGTCTTCGGCGAGCAGCACAGTCTGGGGCACGGACCCAGTCTGCCAAGCATCGCGGGTCGGACGACCTGATGATCTTGCCCAGGCCGCCCTTCTTACTGGCCTCTCACCCGCCCGGCCGCAACCCGCGCCGGGCGGCCTCCCACCCCGCCCGGCCGCGACCGGACCGGGCGGCCGTTCACCCCGCGGACCGCAGGGCGGCGAGCCGCTCGGCGAACGGCACCACGTCGAGGTCGTCCCTGACCGGCGCGGCCGCCGACAGCCCCCGCGTCAACGCGGCCAGTTCCCCCGCCGCCCGCTCGATCCGCCCCTCCAGGCCCTCCGCTCCCCAGTCCTCCGACGCCGCGTACACGCCCGTCGGCACGACCACCGCCCGCAGGTACGCGAACATCGGCCGCAGCGCGTGCTCCAGCACCAGCGAGTGCCGTGCCGTACCCCCGGTCGCCGCGATCAGCACCGGCTTGCCCGCCAGCGCGTCCTTGTCGAGCACGTCGAAGAACGACTTGAACAGCCCGCTGTAGGAGGCCGTGAACACCGGCGTGACCGCGATCAGGCCGTCCGCCCCGGTCACCGCCGCCTGGGCCGCCGCGAGCTTGCGCCCGGGGAACCCGTTGGTGAAGTTGTGCGCGATCTCGACCGCGAGGTCGCGCAGCTCCACCACCTCCAGCTCGACCTCGGCCTGCCGGCCGACGGCCGCCGCCAGCCGGTCGGCCAGCAGTCGCGTGGACGACGGCACGCTCAGCCCCGCCGAGACGACGACGAGCTTCATGCCCCGACCTCCTTCTTGTCCTTGTCGGCCTTCTTCTCCGCCGCGGCGGCGGCCAGCAGCGACGCGTGCGTCGGCGCCTCCGGGACGTCCGCCGGACGGCCCTTCGCGAACTCCTCGCGCAGCACCGGCACGACCTCCTCGCCCAGCAGGTCGAGCTGCTCCAGCACGGTCTTCAGGGGCAGCCCCGCGTGGTCCATCAGGAACAGCTGGCGCTGGTAGTCGCCGGCGTACTCGCGGAAGGACAGGGTCCGCTCGATGACCTGCTGCGGGGAGCCCACGGTCAGCGGGGTCTGCTCGGTGAAGTCCTCCAGCGAGGGCCCGTGCCCGTAGACCGGCGCGTTGTCGAAGTACGGACGGAACTCGCGCACGGCGTCCTGGGAGTTCTTCCGCATGAACACCTGGCCGCCTAGGCCGACGATCGCCTGCTCGGCCGTGCCGTGGCCGTAGTGGGCGTACCGGGACCGGTAGAACTCGACCATCCGCTTGGTGTGGTCGGCGGGCCAGAAGATGTTGTTGTGGAAGAAGCCGTCGCCGTAGAACGCGGCCTGCTCGGCGATCTCCGGGGAGCGGATGGAGCCGTGCCAGACGAAGGGCGGCACGTCGTCCATCGGCCGCGGAGTGGACGTGAAGCCCTGGAGGGGCGTGCGGAACTTGCCCTCCCAGTCGACGACGTCCTCACGCCACAGCCGGCGCAGCAGGGCGTAGTTCTCGATGGCGAGGTTGATCCCCTCGCGGATGTCCTGGCCGAACCACGGATAGACGGGACCGGTGTTGCCGCGGCCCATCATCAGGTCCACCCGGCCGTCGGCCAGGTGCTGGAGCATCGCGTAGTCCTCGGCGATCTTCACCGGGTCGTTGGTGGTGATCAGGGTCGTGGACGTGGAGAGGACCAGCTTCTCGGTGCGCGCGGCTATGTAGCCGAGCATGGTCGTCGGTGACGAGGGCACGAACGGCGGGTTGTGGTGCTCGCCGGTCGCGAACACGTCCAGCCCGACCTCCTCGGCCTTCAGCGCGATGGCGACCATGGCCTTGATGCGCTCGCGCTCGGTCGGTGCACGGCCCGTGGTCGGGTCCGGGGTGACGTCGCCGACGCTGAAGATGCCGAACTGCATGGTCGCTCAACCTCCAAGTTGTTGATGATTCAACTATACCCCTCCAACCGGACCCGGCCCGCAGGTATTCCGCCCGCGGACATTCGATTTGACGACCGGGGGTCGCGCGCGGATATTTATCTGCGTGACACAGATACTGCATTACGAAGATGATGATCGCCCGCGCACACCTCCAGCCCCGGCTCCGGCTCCGGCTCCGGCTCCGGCTCCGGCTCCGGCTCCGGCCGCAGACGGAACTCCGGCGGCCCGCCACCCCCTGCCCGCCCGCGCCCGCTGGGCGGTCCTCGCCGTGGTGCTGGCCGCCGACGTCCTGGACCTCCTCGACGGAACGATCACCAACATCGCCGCCCCGGCGATCGCCCGCGACCTGGGCGGCGGCCAGGGCCTCGTCCAGTGGCTCGGCGCCGCCTACGCCCTCGCGCTCGGCGTGCTGCTCGTCCCCGGCGCCCGGCTCGGCGACAAGTACGGCCGCCGGCGGCTGTTCCTGACCGGCCTCGCCGGATTCGTGGCCGCGTCGGCCGCCTGCGGACTCGCCCCGAACCCGACGGTGCTCGTCCTGGCCCGGCTCACCCAGGGCGCCTTCGGGGCCCTCGTCGTCCCGCAGGGCTTCGGGATCCTGGCCGCCACCTGGCCGCGCGACCGGATCGGCAAGGCGTTCAGCCTGTTCGGCCCGGTGATGGGCCTGTCCGCCGTCAGCGGCCCGGTGCTGGCCGGACTCCTCGTCGACGCCGACCTCGCCGGACTCGGCTGGCGCCCGATGTTCCTGATCAACCTGCTGCTCGGCGGCGCCGCCCTGCTCGCCGCCGTACGACTGCTGCCCCGCGACCCCGGCAGCCGCGACACGGTCGTCGACGGCCCCGGGACCGCCCTGCTCGGCGGGGCGATGCTCTGTCTGCTGGGCGGACTCATCGACGGCGCGGCCCGCGGCGCCTCGGCCGGGGGAGGTCCGGCCGGAGACGGCCCGGCCGTCCGCCCGCTCGCCCTCCTGCTGCTCGGCCTCGCACTGGCCGCGGCCTTCTGGCACCGCCAGCGCACCGCCGCACACCCGCTCCTGCGGCCGTCGCTGCTGCGCCACCGCGGCTTCACCTCGGGCCTGCTGCTCGGCGTCGCCACCTTCGCCGCCGTCTCCGGCCTGCTCTACGCCGTGTCCCTCTACCTGCAACAGGGCCTCGGCCGCTCCCCCGCGGGCGCCGCACTCGGCCTGGTCCCGCTGTCCGCCGGGATCGTCGTCGCCTCGATCGCCTGTTACCGGCTCGTCCACGCCTTCGGCCGCCGGCTCGTGGCCACCGGCCTGCTGATCATCCTGGCGGGCTGCGCGGCCCTGCTCCTGCTGTGCACGTTCGACCGGACCGGCGCCTGGGAACTGGTCCCGCCGCTGTTCGTCATCGGCGTCGGCATGGGCACCTGCTTCGGCACGGTCTACGACGTCACGATCGGCGACATCGCCCCCGAGGAGGCGGGCAGCGCGAGCGGCTCCCTCAACGCCGTGCAGCAGCTCGCCAACGCGATCGGCGCGGCCGCCGTGACGACCGTCTACTTCCGCGCCGCCCACCACGGCGAGACCCACGCCATGACGGTGAGCCTCACCGTGGTCGCCGCGGCGGTGGCCCTGTGCCTGCCGTTCGTACGCCTCCTGCCGCGCAGGGCGCCCGAGGAGCACGGCCACTGAGACCGGCGGCCGGACCCGGGAAAGGGCCCGTGGGACGTACGGGGACCTGTCGGCTCAGGGAAGGAGGACCAGCCGCCCCCGCACCCCGCCCTCCGCCAGCCGGGCGTGCGCCTTGACCGCGTCGGCCAGGGCGTACGTCCCCGCCACCCGGAGCGTCAGCACCCCCTCGTCCACCAGCCGCACCAGCTCCGCCAGCCGCTCCCCGTCGGCGCGCACCTCGACCGTGCCGGTCCGCACACCCCGCACCGCGCCGGGCGCCGCCCCCGGAATCACCCCGGCGTAGGCTCCCCCGTCCCGCACCCACGCCAGGGCGGTCCCGCCGAGCACCGCCGCGTCCAACACGGCGTCGAAGCCCGCCGGTTCGACCTCCCCGGCCGTGAAGTGCGCCGCGCCCAGGGACCGGACGAGCTCCTCGTCCTCCTCGCGGGCCAGCGCGGTCACCGACACCCCGCGCCGGGCGGCGAGTTGGACGGCATAGCCACCCACGGCGCCGGCCGCGCCCGTCACCAGCAGCGACTGCCCGGGCGCCAACTCCAGCATATCCAGGGCCTGTACGGCGGTCAGGCCGTTCAGCGGCAGGGTCGCGGCGGACACGGCGTCGGCCGTCGCGGGCGCCGCGGCCACCGCGTCCGCGCCGACGACGACGTACTCCGCGTGCGAACCCAGCGGCTCGGCCACGCCGGGGGCGAGCGCCACCACCTCGTCGCCCACGTTCCACGCGGCGTCCCGGCCGACCGCGTCCACCGTCCCCGCGACGTCCCAGCCGAGGCCGATCGGAGCGCCCGTCCCCCCGAACACACCGGACCGCACCGCCGCGTCGACCGGGTTCAGCGCGGCCGCCGCCACCTTGATCCGGACCTGTCCGGCACCCGGCTCGGGCACGTCGGTCTCCACGACCCGCACGGTCTCGGGACCGCCGAAGGACGTCACCACCACGGCACGCATCATCACAACTCTCCCCGCATTCCCGGCTTCCCGGATCTCTGCTTCTCGGATTTCTCGGCTTCGCGACAGGTGCGGCGCCTTCGCGCCGTCCCGTGCCGCTTCCGCAACCCTAGGAAGAGCTACTATCTATCGGGAAGTAGTTACCTGAAGGTGCCTACCGCACCCGGAAGAGAGCCATGGCGACCACGACAGCGGCCCAGCGGCGCGAACAGGCGCGCTTCGAGTACGACGCCTTCCTGCGCAGCTGCCCCACCAACCAGCTCCTCGACCGCATCAGCGACAAGTGGGTCAGCCTCGTCGTCTCCGCGCTGGCCGCCGGCCCGCTGCGCTACAGCGACCTCGCCCGCAGGATCGCCGGAGTGAGCCCCAAGATGCTCACGCAGACCCTGCGCTCACTGGAGCGCGACGGCATCCTCACCCGCACGGTCACCCCGTCCGTCCCGGTCCGGGTGGACTACGAGCTCACCCCGCTGGGCGGCAGCCTCGCCCACCTGCTCACCGCGGTGAAGGCCTGGGCGGAGACCCACTTCGACGAGGTCCACACGGCCCGGGAGCGCTACGACACCGAGAACAACGCCCCGAGCGCGCCCTAGACCCGCCCCTCCCGCAACCGGGTGATCTGCTCCCCGCTGAAGTCCACGGTCCGCCGCATGTGCCCGATGATCAGGGCCAGTTCGGTGTTGTCCAGGCCGTCGAAGAGGGAGCTCCAGCCGCCGGCCAGCCGGTTCCACATCTGCCCGAACTCGGCGATCCGCTCCGGCACGGTCGCCACCAGCACCCGCCGCCGGTCCCCCGCGTCCCGCTGCCGGACCACGTACCCGGCCTTCTCCAGCCGGTCCACCAGCCGGGTCGCCGACCCGGTCGTCAGGCCCGTCAGCTCCGCGATCCGGCCCGTGGTCACCGGCCCGCCCTCGAGCGTGAGCAGGTTCAGGCACTGGAGATCGGTGGGATGCAGGCCGAGATGGTCGGCGACCGCCTGGTTGAACAGGGCGTACGAGGCCATGTAGCGACGCGAGACGGTGGACAGCTCGTCCAGCAGCCGCGACCGCTCGTTCTCCGACCCGGACATGCCCACTCCTCTTCACCTGCGCCGTGCAGAGATCGTACGACGCAGAGAGCGCGCCGCGACCGGCCGGACCGGCCCGACAGGCCGGACGACGGGTCGATCGGCCAGAAGTAGTCCGACCCACACGTGTCTAGCAGGAAACCAGGCGATCCCCGCACCCCGAAGGAAGACGCGCCCCCGTCCCAGGGGCGCGCCCCTCACTCAGAAGGAGTACGGGTCTCCCGTGTCCAGGACCAGCACCCGCTGCCGGTCGTTCGCCCGGTTGCGGTCCACCGTGCCACCGGCCCACACCGTGTCGAGCGCCAGCGTCACCTGCTGCGGCCGGCCGCGCAGCCGCAGCACCAGCGCGATCCGCTCGCCGAACCCGTCCGCGGCCAGCGCGCCCGTCCGGCACACCACCTCACGCACCCCCGTACGGACGCAGCCGCCCGGCAGCCGCTGCCGGTCCGCGAGCGGCGCCGACCACAGCAGCCGCACGGTCGCGTCCGGCACGGCGGACGGGCCGTGGTCGTACGGGGTCAGCCGCACGTCGAGCAGGCCGCCGCGCAGCACCGCCGTACCGTGGTACGCCAGGTCGGCCTGCGGCACGCCCGCGGCACCCGCGAACGGCGTCGTCCCGCCGACGGCCGCCAGCGCCACCCCGCACACCACGAACCCCCGGGTGGCACGCGCCCCACGCGCCCCGCACGACCTCCGTACCCGCCGCTCCTCCCCGGTCCGCCGCGTTCCGCGTGCCCTACGTGGTCTCCGCATGCCGACACCACTCCTCACTCCGCTCGCTCCACCCCGGTCGCGGGGGTGTCACCCGGATGTATCCCACGCACGGCCGACGGCAGGCGCCCTCCAACAGGTGACGCCCCGGCCCCGGCCGTGCCGAGGGGCGTGCCAAGCTGCCGGTATGTCGATCGTCCGCTCCGCCGCCCTGTTCGTCGCCGCCGCGTTCCTGGAGATCGGCGGCGCCTGGCTGATCTGGCAGGGGCTGCGGGAGCACCGCGGCTGGCTGTGGATCACCGGTGGCGTCCTCTCGCTCGGCGCGTACGGGTTCGTCGCCACCTTCCAGCCCGACGCCCACTTCGGGCGCATCCTCGCCGCGTACGGCGGGATCTTCGTCGCCGGTTCGATCCTGTGGGGCGTGGTCGCGGACGGCTTCCGCCCCGACCGCTGGGACCTGGTGGGCGCCGCGATCTGCCTGGCCGGGATGGCCGTGATCATGTGGGCGCCGAGGCACGGCGGCTGACCGCCCGCCCCTCGGAACGCCCGTTCGCCCGAACGCACCCGTCGCCTACCCTGAGCGGGAACGACCGCCCGTGAGCCCGCGCCACCCGCAGGCCCACGCGCGGGCACCAGCCGCACCACCCACCGACCCGAGTCGTCCGCGGACCCGAGCCGTCCGCACGCCCGAGGAGCAGCCCATGGCCACCGCCGCACCGTCCGCCGCCTCCCGCATCGCCGTCGTCACCGGTGCGAGCGGCGGAATCGGAGCCGCCACGGCCCGGCAGCTCGCCGCGGCCGGCTACCGCGTCGTCCTGACCGCCCGCCGCGTCGACCGCATCGAGGCGCTGGCGAAGGAGATCACCGCGGCCGGCCACTCGGCGACCGCCTACCAGCTCGACGTGACCGACCGCGCGGCCGTCGACGAGTTCGCGAGCGCCTTCAAGACCGTCGGCGTCCTGGTCAACAACGCGGGCGGCGCACTGGGCGCGGACCCGGTCGCCACCGGCGACCCGGCGCAGTGGCGCACGATGTACGAGACGAACGTCCTGGGCACGCTGAACCTGACCCAGGCGCTGCTCCCCAAGCTCGACGCGAGCGGCGACGGCACGGTCGTGGTCGTCTCCTCCACCGCGGGCCACGGCACCTACGAGGGCGGCGCGGGCTATGTCGCCGCCAAGCACGGCGCCCACGTCCTCGCCGAGACCCTGCGCCTGGAGATCGTCGGCCGGCCGGTCCGGGTCATCGAGGTCGCGCCCGGCATGGTCAAGACCGACGAGTTCGCGCTGACCCGCTTCGGCGGCGACGAGGAGAAGGCGGCGAAGGTCTACGCGGGCGTCGCCGAGCCGCTGACCGCCGACGACGTCGCGGACACCATCACCTGGGCGGTGACCCGCCCGGCCCACGTCAACATCGACCTGCTGGTCGTCCGCCCGCGGGCCCAGGCGTCCAACACGAAGGTCCACCGGGAGCTGTGACGGCGGACGCCGAGGGCCGGCCGAACCGGACGTCCGACGCCCCCGCCCGGCCCGCGGCATCCGCGTCGTCGCGTTCGTGATGATCCACGCGGTGCGCCACGCGAAGTGAGCCTCAGGGCGCCGAGCAGTCCGGGTCGTCGACGATCACCGCGTTGGCCGGGATGATCACGACAGCGTCGTCGTCCTCCTGCACGAACCGGGTGGTGGCGTACGCCCGCCTGCCGTCCCCGACGCACTTGGTGGCGAGGTTGCCGAAGCCGTCCGGGAAGTTGTACACCTCGGCCGGACTGTCCTCCCCGGCCCGTCCGGCCACCGGGGCGTCGGCCTTGCCCCGCTCCTGGTAGTGCTCCCTGGAGCAGCCGCCCAGCAGCACGACGAGCAGCAGCGCGCCGCAACCGGCGGCGGCGCGCCCGGGGCGCCGGCTCAGGAGGCGCACGTCTTGTCCTCGACGATCTGCACGTTCGACGGACCGCTGGCGTTGGTCGTGACATAGGCGCGGAAGCCGTGCCCGACGCACTTGGTGGCGAGGTTGCCGAAGCCGTCCGGCATGTTGAAGACCTCGGCCGGGGTGTCGTCCCCCGCCTTGCCCTTCACCGGGGCGTCCCCCTTGCCCCGCTGGTCGTCGTAACTCTGCGAGCAGCCCGCGAGCACGACCCCCGCGGCCAGAACCAGACCGGCGGCCCCGGCCACGACACGTATGCGCTGACGCCTCATCGCGATTACCCCCGTATCGATGCGTCGGATCTGCACGCCAAGACAGCCCCGACCCCGTCTCCGGTTCCCCGCGGCCCCGCGGCCGGGCGGCTCAGCCCTTCACGCAGACGACCTGCTTCAGCTTCGCCACGACCTCCACGAGGTCGCGCTGCTGGTCGATGACCTGCTCGATCGGCTTGTAGGCGCCGGGGATCTCGTCCACGACACCGGAGTCCTTACGGCACTCCACGCCCCGGGTCTGCTCCTCCAGGTCCTTGGTCGAGAAGCGGCGCTTGGCCGCGTTGCGGCTCATCCGCCGACCGGCGCCGTGCGACGCCGAGTTGAAGGCCTTCTCGTTGCCGAGGCCCTTGACGATGTACGAACCCGTGCCCATGGAGCCCGGGATGATCCCGTACTCGCCGGAGCCGGCCCGGATCGCGCCCTTGCGGGTCACGAGCAGGTCCATGCCCTCGTAGCGCTCCTCGGCCACGTAGTTGTGGTGGGCGCTGATCTCCGGCTCGAAGGTCGGCTTCGCCTTCCTGAACTCCTTGCGGACGACGTCCTTCAGGAGCGCCATCATGAGCGTGCGGTTGTACTTCGCGTACTCCTGCGCCCAGAACAGGTCGTTGCGGTAGGCCGCCATCTGCGGGGTGTCGGAGACGAAGACCGCGAGGTCGCGGTCGATCAGCCCCTGGTTGTGCGGGAGCTTCTGCGCCACCCCGATGTGGAACTCGGCCAGTTCCTTGCCGATGTTCCGGGAGCCGGAGTGCAGCATGAGCCACACCGAACCGGACATATCTACGCAAACTTCAACAAAGTGGTTCCCGCTTCCCAGCGTTCCCATCTGCTTGGTGGCGCGTTCCTGCCGGAACTTCACCTCGTCCGCGATCCCGTCGAACCGGCCCCAGAAGTCGTCCCACCCCGCGGTCGCCAGGCCGTGGAAGCCGCCCGGGTCGACGGGGGCGTCGTGCATGCCGCGTCCCACCGGGATCGCCTGCTCGATCTTCGAGCGCAGCCGGGACAGGTCGCCGGGCAGGTCGTTCTCCGTCAGCGAGGTCCTGACCGCCGACATCCCGCAGCCGATGTCGACGCCCACCGCCGCGGGGCAGACCGCGCCCTGCATGGCGATGACCGAGCCGACCGTCGCGCCCTTGCCGAAGTGCACGTCCGGCATCACGGCCAGGCCCTTGATCCAGGGCAGGGTCGCGACGTTCTGGAGCTGGCGCAGGGCCACGTCCTCGACCGCCGCGGGGTCGGCCCACATACGGATCGGAACCTTCGCGCCCGGCATCTCCACGTACGACATATCGTCCTCATTCCCCCGGAATCAAAAGAAAAGCCTGAAACCGCAAAACCGGCGCCAAGGTCGACGTATGGGACAACGGACCGGCGTCCACGGCAGTGCGTGCGATACACATTGTCTCCAGGGACCGCCCCCGTGCGGCAAGCGAATAACCAGCGGGGACACTGGCAGGCCCGGGACCGTTCCCGGGACCGACACCCACCGAGACACCGTCGAAGGGAGCCTCACCGTGCAGCGGAAGGCGTACGTACCCGGCGTCGCCGCGCTCCTCGCGGCAGTGCTGGCCGGCTGCACCGGTAGCTCCGGCGAGGGCAACACCACCGACAACTCCAACCCCGGGGAGGCCGGCGCGGTGACCGCCGAGGCCCAGCCCGGCAAGTACCGCACGCTCCCCGAGCCGTGCGGCGCGGTCGGCCACGGCACCCTCGACTCCCTGCTCCCCGGCATCGCGCAGATCACGGACGAGGCGCAGCGGGACACCGCCTACCAGGGCCAGGCGACACTGGCGTACGACAACGACCGCAAGGTCGGCTGCCGTTGGAAGATCGATTCACCGGACGCGACCGACCATCTCCTCGTCGACTTCGAGCGGGTGGTGTCGTACGACAACACGGTGAGCGACGACAGCCAGGCCGAGCAGCTCTTCGCGACGAAGGTGACGGCGGCCGACCTTCCGGCGCCGGCCGCCTCCAGTTCCGGGAGCGCCCCGGCCGGGGCCGCCGGCGGGTCCGCCGACCCGGGCGCGGGCGCGACTTCGGCGCCGTCCGCGTCGGCCTCCGCGTCCTCCTCGCCCTCGGCGTCCCCCTCGGGCACCTCCTCGCCGTCCGCCTCGTCCACCGTCGCTCCGGCCGACCTCCAGCCCCGGGTTCTCGACGGTCTCGGCGACGAGGCGTATCTCGACGACGCGCTCAGCAGCTCCGGTTCGACGGTCAAACAGCGCACGGTGACTGTGGCGTTCCGCACGTCGAACGTCATCGTGACGGTCGTGTACGAGGAGCAGCCGGCGATGGTCGGGGTCGTCCCGGACAGCGCGGAAATGCAGGACAGGGCCCGGAAACTGGCCTCGCAGCTCGCCGACTCACTGCCCGGCTGAGGCCACTTCGGGGCCCGGCCGGTGCGGTCCGCAAAGCGGACGAAGCACGACCGGGCCGCTTCCTCACCGCGTACCGTGGCCCCTCGGACCCGATCCGACCGCAGGAACCACGAGCGTCATGAGTGAAGGAACCATGCAGCGACGAGCCCAGCGAGACGGCCAGTACGAGCAGCGAGTCCGGCGAACGAAGCGCCTTCGCCGTGCCCTTGTGGGTGCGGCGGCGGTCCCCGTGATCCTGGTCGCGGCGGGCTGTTCCTCGGACTCCGGCGCGGACTCCGGATCCGCCTCCGGCTCCGATGACAGCACGCAGCAGGGCTCCGGGGGTGGTGCGAACCCCTCGGCGAGCGCGTCCCCGACGGTCCAGGCGGCGGCGTTCCGGAAGCTGCCGAAGGCGTGCGGGGTGCTGTCGGCGAAGACGCTGACCGAGCTGGTGCCCAAGGGTGCGAAGTCGGCCAAGGAGGGCGCGTCGGACGACGCGGCGTCGCGTGCCAGCTGTTCCTGGAGCAGCCTGGAGAACAAGGGCGTGAAGGGTTCGCAGTTCCGCTGGCTGAACGTCTCGCTGCTGCGCTTCGACTCCGACGCCGCGCGCGGCAGCGGCGAGAAGCAGGCGCAGGCGTTCTACGCCAAGCAGGTGCAGGACGCCCGGGCGGTGCCGGAGGCGAAGAACGCGGCGGCGCAGCCGCTGGCCGGCACGGGTGACGAGGCGACGACCGTGCGCTACGACCTGAAGAAGAAGGAAGGCGCCTTCAAACAGCAGACGGTCGTGACCCGGGTGGCGAACGTGGTCGTGACGCTGGACTACAACGGCGCGGGCCTGGCCGGCGAGAAGGCCCCGAACGCCGACGACCTGGTGAAGGCCGCGCAGAAGGCGGCGAAGGAGGCGACGGTGGCCGTGGCGTCGGCGAACGGCGTCGACACCGGCTCCGGCTCCGACGGCAAGACGGGCGGCGACGCGGGCACGACAAGTCCCTCGCCGTCGAAGTCGGCGTCGAAGGCGGCGTCGCCGTCGGCGTCGGCGTCCAAGGCCGCGAGCGCGTCCCCGTCCACGTCAGCGTCGAAGAAGAGCTGACTGTCACACTCGGCGGTCAAATCCGCGCCCGTTCAGGCATTTTGCGGAAGCCCGGCCCTTTCGGAGCCGGGCTCCTGACCCACCGGCAACGCGTCCGCCGTACACATGTGCCACTCTGTTGCGCGCAACAACACGCAAGGGGAGGAGTACGGGTGGCCGCGCCAATCCAGCTGACTCGGATGCACCGCGTTCTCATAGGCGTGGTCGTGACCGGCGCCGTGATCATCGCCGGCATCGGCTTCGCCGGTTCGTACGCCGCCGTGCGCGAGCTGGCGATCAAGAAGGGGTTCGGGAACTTCTCCTATGTCTTCCCGATCGGCATCGACGCGGGCATCTGCGTCCTGCTCGCCCTCGACCTGCTGCTGACCTGGATCCGGATCCCGTTCCCGCTGCTGCGCCAGACCGCATGGGTGCTGACCGCGGCGACCATCGCCTTCAACGGCGCCGCCGCCTGGCCGGACCCGCTGGGCACCGGCATGCACGCGGTGATCCCGATCCTGTTCGTCGTCGCGGTCGAGGCCGCCCGGCACGCCATCGGCCGGATCGCCGACATCACCGCCGACAAGCACATGGAAGGCGTCCGCCTCACCCGCTGGCTGCTCTCCCCCCTGCCGACCTTCCTGCTCTGGCGCCGGATGAAGCTCTGGGAGCTGCGCTCCTACGAGCAGGTCATCAAGCTGGAGCAGGAACGTCTCGTCTACCAGGCCCGCCTGCACTCCCGCTTCGGCCGCACCTGGCGCCGCAAGGCACCGGTCGAGTCGCTGATGCCGCTGCGCCTGGCCCGCTACGGCGTCCCGCTGTCCGAGACCGCCCCCGCGGGCCTCGCGGCGGCGGGCATCGAACCCGTCCTGCTCCCCCCGGCCCCGCAGCCGGCGATCACGGCGGAGGCGCCGGCCCCGCTGGCCGCCGCCGCCCCGCGCGCGGTGGAGGCGGCCCCGGAGCGGCAGCAGCAGGCGCCCGCCGCGCAGCAGCCCGCCCCGGCCGACGACCGCCCGTACGCCCCGGAGCCCGCGTTCGTGCCCGACCCGAACCAGAGCCCGTGGTTCGTCGAGCCCCCGCAGCAGGCCGAGTACCGGGGCGGCTACGACCCGACCTACGACCCGGAACAGCAGTACGCCGCCTGGTTCGCCGAGCAGCAGACCGCCCAGCAGTACCAGGACCAGTACGACGAGGAGCCCCCGCTCCAGGAACCCTCCCCGGAGGAGACCGGCACCTTCCCCATCCCGGCCGGCCCCAACCGCACCCGTCAGCTCGGCGAGGGCGGCGGCACCCCGGAGCCGGACGAGGAGGCGTACTACCAGGTCTTCAAGCAGGCGATCAACGGCGGCTACCCCACCCCGCGCGAGTTCAGCGACAACGTGCAGGTGACCTGGGGCGTCTCCGTCATGGACGCCGACGCCAAGCGGATGGTGCTGCGCTTCACCAACCGCCACACCGCCGAACTCCAGGACGACCACATCGCGTGAGCGGTCCGCGCCCACGAGGAGCGGGTACGACGACGGGGCGCCCGGTGAGAACACCGGGCGCCCCGTCGTCGTAGTACCAGGACCGGGAGCGGCTACTCCCCGAGCAGCGCCCGCACCCGCTCCTGGCCCACCGCCAGCAGCAGCGTGGGCAGACGCGGGCCGGTGTCACGGCCGACGAGCAGGTGGTACAGCAGCGCGAAGAACGTGCGCTGGGCGGTCTTGATCTCCGGCGGGAGCTCCTTGGGCGTGGCGTCGGCGGAGAAGCCGGCCTGGACCTTGGGAACGCCGTAGACGAGGTGGGTCAGACCGTCGAGCGACCAGTGGTCGGCCAGCCCGTCGGCCAGCAGCCGCAGGGACTGCCGGGAGGCCTCGTCGAGGGACTTCAGCAGCTCGCCGTCCGGCTCCTCGCGCACGACGGTCCGCTGGTCGGCGGGGACGTGGGTGTTGATCCACGCCTCCGCCTTGTCGTAGCGGGGACGGGCCTCGTCCACCGAGCCCAGCGGGTTGTGCGGGTCGAGCTCGGACAGGATGCGCAGCGCCTGGTCCTCGTGCCCGGCGGTGATGTCCGCGACCGAGGCCAGCGTCCGGTACGGCAGCGGCCGGGCCGTGCGCGGCAGCTCGCCGTCCGCGGTGCGCACCGCGCGCGCGTGGGCGGCGACGTCCGCCGGGAGCGCGGAGCCGTCGGCGACCTTGGCGTCGAGCTTGTCCCACTCGTCGTACAGGCGCTGGATCTCCTGGTCGAAGGCGATCTTGAAGGACTGGTTGGGCCTGCGGCGGGCGTACAGCCAGCGCAGCAGCTGCGGCTCCATGATCTTCAGCGCGTCGCCGGGCGTGGGCACACCGCCCTTCGACGACGACATCTTCGCCATGCCGCTGATGCCGACGAACGCGTACATCGGCCCGATGGGCTGCTTGCCGCCGAAGATGCCGACGATCTGGCCGCCGACCTGGAAGCTCGACCCGGGCGAGGAGTGGTCGACGCCGCTGGGCTCGAAGACGACGCCCTCGTACGCCCAGCGCATCGGCCAGTCGACCTTCCAGACCAGCTTGCCGCGGTTGAACTCGTTCAGCCGGACGGTCTCGGAGAAGCCGCACTCGTTGCAGGAGTACGTCAGCTCGGTGGTGTCGTCGTCGTAGGAGGCGACCGTGGTCAGGTCCTTCTCGCAGTTGCCGCAGTACGGCTTGTACGGGAAGTACCCGGCGGAACCGGCGCTGCCGTCGTCCTCCGCGGCCGCGCCGGAGCCCTCCGCGGCCTCCAGCTCGGCCTCGTCGACCGGCTTCTGCGACTGCTGCTTGGCCGGTGCCTTCTTGGTGCGGTACTGGTCGAGGATCGCGTCGATGTCACCGCGGTGCTTCATGGCGTGCAGGATCTGCTCGCGGTAGGCGCCGGCGGTGTACTGCTCGGTCTGGCTGATCCCGTCGAACTCGACGCCCAGCTCGGCGAGCGCCTCGACCATGGCGGCCTTGAAGTGCTCGGCCCAGTTCGGGTACGCGGAGCCCTTCGGGGCCGGGACGGAGGTCAGCGGCTTGCCGATGTGCTCGGCCCAGGACTCGTCGACACCCGCGACACCGGCCGGCACCTTGCGGTAGCGGTCGTAGTCGTCCCAGGAGATCAGGTGCCGGACCTGCCGGCCCCGTCGGCGGATCTCGTCGGCGACCAGGTGCGGGGTCATGACCTCGCGGAGGTTGCCCAGGTGGATGGGGCCGGAGGGGGAGAGACCGGACGCGACCACGACGACCGGATCGGCGTCGGGTGACGCCGTTTTGCCCGGGGCCCGACGCTCCGACTCCTCGATGACCTCGTCCGCGAAACGGGAGACCCAGTCGGTGGTCTCGGCGCTCTGAGCCACGATCGGCACGTCCTCTTTTTCTGAAGGAATTCTCTGGGGTACTGACCGTCCCCATTCTCCCAGACCACCACGCGCCTGGGAAAACCGCTTTACCCCCCGTGGGATACTGGGCGGGTCTATCCATTCCACGAGGAGAACGGCATCCATCCCATGGCCTCGGTCACGTCCCTCAGCGACTCCGTACAGCAGCAACTCGCGTCGGCCCTCTCGGCAGCCCTGCCGGACGCCGGTTCCGCGGACCCGCTGCTGCGCCGAAGCGACCGGGCGGACTTCCAGGCGAACGGCATCCTGGCGCTCGCGAAGAAGGCCAAGGCCAATCCGCGGGAGCTGGCGACGCAGGTCGTCGAGCAGGTCCGGTCGGGTGACGTCATCAAGGACATCGAGGTCTCCGGACCCGGCTTCCTGAACATCACGATCGCCGACCGGGCGATCACCGAGAACCTGGCCGCGCGGTACGCGGACAGCGACCGCCTCGGAGTGCCGTTCGCCGCGCACCCGGGCACCACGGTGATCGACTACGCCCAGCCGAACGTGGCCAAGGAGATGCACGTCGGCCATCTGCGCTCGGCGGTGATCGGCGACGCGGTCGTCCAGCTCCTGGAGTTCACCGGCGAGAGCGTCGTACGGCGTCACCACATCGGCGACTGGGGCACCCAGTTCGGCATGCTCATCCAGTTCCTGGACGAGCACCCGCACGAGCTGGACCACAAGTCGGGCGAGGTGAGCGGCGAGGAGGCGATGTCCAACCTCGACCGCCTCTACAAGGCGGCCCGCAAGCTGTTCGACTCCGACGAGGAGTTCAAGACGCGGGCCCGGCGCAGGGTCGTGGACCTCCAGGCCGGTGACCCGCACACGCTCGCCGTCTGGCAGAAGTTCGTGGACGAGTCGAAGATCTACTTCTTCTCCGTCTTCGAGAAGCTGGACATGGAGATCCGGGACCCCGACATCGTCGGCGAGTCCGGCTACAACGACATGCTCGCGGAGACCTGCCGGCTGCTGGAGGAGTCCGGTGTCGCGGTCCGCTCCGAGGGCGCGCTGTGCGTGTTCTTCGACGACGTCAAGGGCCCGGACGGCAACCCGGTCCCGCTGATCGTGCAGAAGTCCGACGGCGGCTACGGCTACGCGGCCACCGACCTGTCCGCGATCCGCGACCGCGTCTTCAACCTGAAGGCGAACTCGCTGCTGTACGTGGTGGACGCCCGGCAGGCGCTGCACTTCCGGATGGTCTTCGAGACCGCCCGCCGGGCCGGCTGGCTGAACGACGACGTCACGGCGTTCCAGCTCGCCTTCGGCACGGTCCTCGGCAAGGACGGCAAGCCGTTCAAGACCCGTGAGGGCGAGACGGTCAAGCTGGTCGACCTGCTCGACGAGGCGGTGGACCGGGCGACGACCGTCGTGCGGGAGAAGGCCGAGAAGGTCGGCCTGTCCGAGCAGGAGATCGTCGAGAACGGCCGGTACGTCGGCATCGGCGCCGTGAAGTACGCGGACCTGTCGACGTCGGCGGTGCGCGACTACAAGTTCGACCTGGACCAGATGGTGTCGCTGAACGGCGACACGTCCGTCTACCTCCAGTACGCCTACGCCCGGATCAAGTCGATCCTGCGCAAGGCGGGCGAGGCCCGTCCCACCGCCCACCCGGAGCTGGAACTGGCCCCGGCGGAGCGGGCGCTGGGCCTGCACCTGGACCAGTTCGGCGAGACGGTGCTGGAGGTGGCGGCGAGCCACGAGCCGCACAAGCTGGCGTCGTACCTGTACCAGCTCGCGTCGCTGCTGACCACGTTCTACGACCAGTGCCCGGTCCTGAAGGCCGAGACCCCGGAGCAGGTGGAGAACCGCCTGTTCCTGGTCGACCTGACGGCCCGGACGCTGCACAAGGGCATGGACCTGCTGGGCATCAGGACGCCCGAGCGGCTCTGACCATTCGTGATCAGGTCTGCGTGATCAGGGCAGGGGGAGCTCCCGCGAGTAAAGACTCCAGGAGCTCTTCCAGCGCCCTGCGGCAGGCGTGAACGCGGTGCTGCTACGCGATGTGGTCCTCCGCCAGCTCCGCCATCAAGCGGTTGGTGAAGCGGCTCGTCATGCGATCGGCCTCACTCGGCGGGAGCGTGATGCCGTACGTCGCCTTCACGCTGTCACTGAACCGGGCCGGGGTGGGGAGGCTACCGTTGATCGACTGTTTGAAGACCTGGTAGTAACCCTCCTCGGCCCGCCGGACTTCCTCCGCAGACGTCTGCGCGGTGGCTCTCTCGACCTCGGACCTGAGCTCTTCGGCCTCCCGTACCCGCTTCTGCTCGACCAGCTGGAGCAGATCCTCGGCCTTCTTGAGCGCGGCACGGCCCTTGACCGCCTCGGAATTGGCCTCCGAGACCAGTTGCTCGGCCGCCTGCGCCTTGGCGAACTTCTCCTCGGCGGCCTTGATGAGCGCATCGCAACGGCCGATGACGGACTTCATCGTCTCGATGGCCTCGCGGCGGGCCCGCTCGTGCAGCTCCTCCGCGCGCTCCAGGATGGCGGTGGCATCCCGGCGGGCCTCGGCAAGCAGTTCGTCCGCGTCCGCGCGAGCCCTTTCGACCAGGGAGTTGCTTTCGGCGAGCGCGGCGGCGTACAGCTGCTCGGCCTCCTCCCTGTTCCGCTCCGTCCACTGGAACTGCTCCCGTGCCCGTTTCAGAATCCGCCCCGACACCGAGTGGCTGTGCCCCAGTTGTGTGTCGTCCAGGATGTTCCTGCCGGGCTCCGTCACCGCATGGTCGGCGAGAAGGACGCTCAGGGTGTCGTAAACAGCCGCCGCGTCCGCCGGGCGGTCTTCCGGGCGTTTGGCGAGCAACTGAAGGATGAGGTCGTTCAAGGGGGTGGGAAGTCCATCGACGAAGGCCGCCGGAGCGATCGCGGTGTCCTGCATCTGCATCCGGAGTACGGCCCACTGGACGTTGCTGGTGAAAGGCGGTCTGCCGGCCACCGCGTGATAGAGGAGACAGCCCAGGGAGTAGAGATCGCTTCGGTGGTCCACCTCTCGGGCGCCCTCGGCCTGCTCCGGAGACATGTACTGCGGGGAGCCGAGCGGCACACCTGTGACGGTGAGTTCCCGGGCTCCGAGGGTCTCCCCCATGAACTTCGCGACCCCGAAGTCGAGGACTTTCACGATCCCCTCGCCGGTGAGCAGCACGTTGGCGGGCTTGATGTCCCGGTGCACCACGCCCTGGCGGTGCGCGGCATGCAGCGCCTCCGCGATCTGAGCACCCCACCCCACGGCAAGCGGCCAGCCCGCCGTCGGCTCTTTGAGCCGACGATGCATGGACTCGCCCCGCACCAGCTCCATGACGAGGAACAGGGTGGGACGCCCGTCGACCGATGCCTCACCCCAGTCGTGCACGGTCACGATGTTCTGATGGGCCAGCCGTCCGGCCAGCTGTACCTCACGCTGGAACCGGGCCTGCGTCTCCAGCTCGTTCATCCCGTACTGCGGATGTACGACCTTCACCGCGACTTCCCGCCGCATCCGCTCGTCCTGGGCGGCCCACACGCTGCCCATCCCGCCGGCCCCCAACGGCCCGGTGATCCGGAACCGCCCGGCAAGCACCTCGTTCAGCACCGGTTCTCTCTCCCGACGGCGTTCTGTCCCGGAACTCCCTTACGAGTATGGCGGCTTCAGTAGCCCGACGAGTCGCCTGAGCTTCCGTGCGACCCGCCCGCGGACCTCCGCAGGCGCCGTTCCTCCTCGTCGAGGCGGCGGACGACGTCGCCGATGCCCGTGGTCTCCTCCAGACCGCCGGCGCGGAGCTGGGCGGCGAGAGTGGTGAAGTAGTGGGCGGCGCGGAGAAGGTAGTCGTCCACGTCGACGCCGACGGACGCGGCGGCGCCCGGAGGGATGCGGTTGACGTCGTCCAGGACGCGGTTGACCTGAACCGTGATCTCGTCCCGGACGTCCCGCGTCAGCGCCACCGCCCGCCCGGTCTGGGCGAGGACGGAGTGGCAGGAGCGCGCGAGCTGCATGAGCAGCCGGTCGTCGCGGTTGAGGGAGGACGCGCCCGACGCCCCGGGGCTGAAGTTGCCCGAAGCGATCCGCGCGTCCATGAGCTGGGGCTCGAAGCGCCGCAGGTCGACGGCGCTGGTCGCACCGAGCGCTGCCCGGAAGCAGGGGTGGACCTGGAACTCCGTCTCATGCGGCTGGACCGGCAGGCCGTTGTCGCCGGTGAACACCACGTCGTTGCCGCGTCGCACGCCGAGCAGGCCGACGCTGTACAGCACGTCGATGACTCCGGAGGGCGTCAGCACGTTGGCGTACGCGGGAAAGTCGTGGTGCAGCGTCGCGGACGCCGTCTCGAAACGGCGAGCGAGCGCGGCACGTGTGACGACGTACCCGGTGTTCTGGAAGAGCGGGAAGAGGTTGCGCAGGAAGGGGTGCGCGACCAGGTACTCCGAGGCCAGGTCCTTGAGCTTCCACTCCGAGAACTGCCGGCCCGCCTGCATCACGTCCACCTCGGTGACGTGGTCCCGCTGCTGCTCCAGCCAGGCCTTTTCCACGCAGGCGTTGAGGAACTGGATAGCATCGCGCGGTCGGGGAAGACAGCGCCGGAAAAGATACGCCGTGATCTCCTCCCCGCCCACCGTCTGTGGGAACAGTTCCTTCCACAACTGCTCCTCGGTCAGCCCGGCCCCGACGGAGGCCTGCGCCCGGGCCAGTGCGAGATCCCGCAGCGCCTGTTCCGTCCAAGCGATCCTGAGCTCATCGCCGTGGAATTTGTCGCCCTCCCCGAACGACAGCGAGTCGTAGATGTCGGCCCGCAGGAACAACAGAAACCGTACGGAACGTCCGTACAGGCTCACCGCATGCTTCGCCGCCAGCAGCAGCCCGATCACCATCGAGTTGCTGTCCGGCTCGGCCGACCACACCTGCTCCAACTGGTCGACCATGAGCAGCAACGGGGGGTGCACGACACCGTCGCAACCCAGATCGGCGAGGGCCCGCACGACACCCTGCTCGACGATCTCCAACTGCCTTGCGGCCCGCGCCCCTTCGGAAGGGGACTGGGCGAGATCCACACTCGCCTTGACTCCGAGCGCCTCCAGTGACAGCGAACTCTGCAGCCCCCGTGCCCCCTGGGCCAGCCGCTCCACCAGCCGGCCCCCACCATCCGGTCCTTCTCCGTTCTGCTTGAGGAACCGCCCGAGCGCCTTCACCGAGTCGGGCTTATCGCCGTGCGCGTCCTTGGCGTGCCCCACCAGATGCCGAGCGGTGTGCACGGCGAACACGTACCGCCAGATCAGCGCCTTGGCCGAGTCCCCCGGCAGCCCTTGCAACTCGAACCGCCGGATCTCCTCGCCCGCGGCCTCGTCAGGAGTGACGAGCACCTTCCCGCCACCGTGCCCGGCATCCGACATCAACCGCATACAGATGGCGCTCTTACCGGACCCCTTACGCCCGATGATCAGCATCTTGCGTCCGCTGAGCGCGGCCCGATAAGCGGCGTTCGACAGGAACCCGCCGCGTAACAACAGCCCCTCGGTCACATCCCGTTCGGCATCCTCGCGCCCGAAGTGCAACTGCGCGAGCACAGGCTGGTCGGCCAAATCGTCCCCCTGGGTCGTCCAGACCTCCACGTTATCGGTGGCCATCGACACCAGGGCGGAAAACACCCGACCGGCAACTTCCGTCGACCGCTATCAGAGACTCAGCACAGCACGCAACGCGATGTCCACGCGTTCCATCTGCTCGCCGGGAACGTCTCCGTGGTACTTCCCCTGCTCGAAGCGCGTCAGCCGGAAGTTGTAGAGGTCCGGCGCGAGGACCACGCCGCGAAGCGGAGTCGTCACCCGCACCGTGACCAGCGACTCTCTCCGCTCCCCGGACGTATCAAGCAGGGCGCACAGAACGGCACCCGGATGGAGTTCGGCGACGTGGTCGTTCTGGACGATGACCACCGTGCGGTCCCGCCCCACCGTGGGGACGGTCCACACCTGTCCGCGCTTCAGTTGTCGCACAGGTCGTCCTCCGCCGCGCTGTAGAGGTCATCCAGGTCGTCGCCGATGCGGGCACTGTCCTCGGCGTACAGCGTCATGGCATCGCGGAGCAGCTGATCTCTTATGGCTCTGGCGACGAACGCCGACAGATTGCCGTCAGCGGCCTCCCGCGCCGCCTGAAGGAGTTCGTCCGGCACGGTCACCGTGAGCTTGCTGGTCGCCATACCATTCGTTATACCACTCGTTGGGCACCGTCGGCAGGACTCATGAACTCCCAGGCCCGCTCGAAGAGCACCGGTATCGGCATGTGCGGCACGACCGCCGTATGTGCCGTGGACCGGTGCTCTCGCGCGTTCGGCAGCAGTCTCAGCTTCGACCGCTCCAGCGGCAGGCGCGGCGCCTTGGCCTCCTGCCAGGAGCCGGGCAGGAACAGGGTGCGTCCGGCCCGCGCTCGGTCGGCCCGTATCACCCGTCCGGACGCGGCGAGTTCGGCGTGCGCGGCCTTGAAGCGGACGGGCTTCCAGCCGGTCCACCGCTTGACGTTCCGGTCGGTCGGGTCGGGCAGGGCGAGCAGCATCAGGTACAGGGCGGCCGCGTCAGCGCCGAGCCCGTACGCGCTCGCGCACTCCTCGACGAGATGGGGTACCGAGCGGTCGGGGTCCTGCTCCCAGCCGGTGACCCGGCCGTCGGTCGCGGTGAGATGCGCGCCCAGCTCAGCGAAGTCCGGCGAGAGCAGCATCCGTATCGCCGCCTGCCCCCACACCGTCCACGTCCGCGACTCCAAGAACCCCGCAGCGGACGGCCCCACCCTTCAGGTCGCCCCGGCCGCCTGGACCGCCTTCATCGGCTTCGTCACCCGCTAGCCCACCACCGACAGCCCGGTCCCGGCCCCCGGCCCACCCGGCGAACTCCCGCTGTCAGTGCCTCCCCCTAGAGTCGGCGCCATGGCGACCCTTCCCAACCCGCTGCCCGCGCTGGCGGCCGACCCGAGCGGACGCTCGCTCGGGCTCCAACTCCCGCTGGGGAGACTGATCGACGCTACCGACGACGGCCCCTGGCACGAGCCGTTGCTGTGGCACGCCGAGCAGCCCGTGTCCGCCGGCAACTGGACGGCACTGGGCGCCCGCGCGGGGCGGGCCGGGCTGCTGCCGGTGCTGCTGGACCTCGGCGGTCGGCAGGGCGGGCCGCGGGAGTGGGGGCTGATGCCCGGGGAGGTGTCCTACCCGGGCGACCACGACGCCGAGGAGGTGCTCGCCGACTTCTGGGACGAGTACGCGGCGGCGGACGACGAGTGGCCGGGACTGTGCGCGCCGCCGGCCCGTACCGCCGATCCGGACAGCCGGGCGGCCGAGGTCGCCGACCTCCTGGCCGAGGAGCGCACCCGGTTCAAAGAGCCGCATCTGGCGCTGGTGCCCGCGCGCCGCAGCGCGGACATCCCGGCGGCCATCGGCTGGACCGGCGCGTTGAACTACGAGAACGACGTCGCCGTGCACTGCGCGGTGCTGCGCTCCTGGGAGGACCGCTTCGGCATACGGGTCGTGGGCCTCGGTTTCGACAGCATGGCCGTCTCGGTCGCCGCGCCGCCCACCACCCCGGAACAGGCCGAGGCGGTGGCGGCGGAACACTTCGCGTTCTGCCCCGACACGCTCCCGCAGGACGGCCCGGACGCCCTGCGGGACTACGCCAAGAGGCTGATCGCGGCGGAGACCTGGTACTTCTGGTGGGACTGAGACCGGCCGGACGCCGGTGTCACACCTTGCGGCCGAGCGCCGCGTAGACGTTGATGTCGGCGTCCGTGACGTCGTTGATGTCGTGGTAGCGGACCTTGTCGATGGCGTCGAGCGTGGCGAGGTACTCGGCCTCGGGCTGCTCGGGGACGGGGGCCGCGTCGTCCGGGTGCCAGTGGTGCGCCGGGACGACGCCCGGCTCGACGAGCTCCAGGCCGCTGTCGGTGAAGAAGCGCTCGACCTCGGCCCGGGTGCGCAGCACGAAGGTGAACCCGCGCTCGGTGTAGGTGCGTTGCACCGCGCGGATGTTCTCGGGGTTGAGGTCCTCGGTGAGGTGGCTGAGCACGACCCGGCTGCCGGACGGCAGGGCGTCGACGAGTCCGCGGACGATCGGGTAGGCCTCCTCGTCCTCGACGAAGTGCAGGATCGCCACCAGGCAGAGGGCGATCGGCTGGTCGAAGTCGATTGTCTTCGCGGCCTGTTCGAGTATCTGGGCCGGGTTCTTGAAGTCGGCGTCGATGTAGTCGGTGACGCCCTCGGGCCCGGAGGTCAGCAGGGCGCGCGCGTGCGCGAGCACCACCGGGTCGTTGTCGACGTAGACGACCCGGGAGTCGGGGATGATCCGCTGGGCGATCTGGTGGACGTTCTCGGCGGTCGGCAGCCCGGTGCCGATGTCGAGGAACTGGCGGATGCCGTCCTCCTTCGCCAGCGCGGTCACCGCCCGGCGCATGAAGTCGCGGTTGTGCCGTACGTCGAGGTAGCCGCGCGGGTTGGCGCCGAGCGCGGCGGCGGCCGCCGCGCGGTCGACGGGGTAGTTGTCCTTGCCGCCGAGGAAGACGTCGTAGACCCGGGCCGGATGAGCCCTGGTGGTGTCGATCCTCCTGCGCAGCTCGGCGGGGTCCTGGCTGAGCGCGTCACCGGACATGGGCGTCTCCCTGGGAGAGTCGGTCATTCAACGGACAACCAATCCTGCGATCAACAACCTAACTCCCCAGGGGAGTTGATCGCGCCCATGTCCGGGTGTCCGGCGCCGTCAGCGCAGCTTGCGCGCCACCTCGGTCGCCCAGTAGGTGAGGATGTTCTGCGCTCCCGCCCGCTTGATGCCGGTCAGCGACTCCAGGATCGCCCGGTCCCGGTCGATCCAGCCCTTCTCCGCGGCGGCCTCGATCATCGAGTACTCGCCGGAGATCTGGTACGCGGCGACCGGCACGTCCACGGCGTCGGCGACCTTCGCCAGGATGTCGAGGTAGGGGCCGGCCGGCTTGACCATCACCATGTCGGCGCCCTCCGCCAGGTCCAGCGCGAGCTCCCGCAGGGACTCGCGGCTGTTCGCCGGGTCCTGCTGGTAGGTCTTGCGGTCGCCCTTCAGCGACGAGCCGACGGCCTCGCGGAACGGCCCGTAGAACGCGGAGGCGTACTTGACGGTGTAGGCGAGGATCGCCACGTCCTCGCGGCCGATCTGGTCGAGCGCGTCGCGGATGACCCCGATCTGCCCGTCCATCATCCCGCTCGGCCCGACCACATGGGCGCCCGCGTCGGCCTGGACCTGCGCCATCTCGGCGTAGCGCTCCAGCGTGGCGTCGTTGTCGATGCGGCCCTGCTCGTCGAGGACACCGCAGTGCCCGTGGTCGGTGGTCTCGTCCAGGCACAGGTCGGACATCACCAGCAGGTCGTCGCCGACCTCGGCGCGCACATCGCGCAGCGCGACCTGGAGAATCCCGTCCGGGTCGGTGCCCGGCGTGCCGAGCGCGTCCTTCTTCGACTCCTCGGGCACCCCGAAGAGCATGATCCCGGAGATCCCCGCCTCCACCGCCTCCGCCGCGGCCTTCTTCAGGCTGTCCCGGGTGTGCTGCACGACCCCGGGCATCGAACCGATCGGCACCGGCTCGCTCACTCCTTCGCGCACGAACGCGGGGAGGATGAAGTCGGCCGGGTGCAGCCGGGTCTCGGCGACCATGTTGCGCATGGCGGGGGTGGTACGCAGCCGGCGCGGACGCGTACCGGGGAAGGATCCGTACTTCGTCATGCCGTCTACGCTACGCCCGCCCCGGAAGCACCTTTGCCGACGATCCGTCGGAGTCCGCGCCGCCCCTCCGTCGGAGTCCGCGCCCGCCGCTCCTGCCCGGACCCCACGGCCGGGGGCCGGGCCCGCGGTGCGCGGACCCGGCCCCGGCCCCGGGAGGGCGGTGCGGTCACTTGCCGGCGATGTGCGTGATCTTGTGGTTGCGGTCCAGGTCGACCACGAGCCGCGTCGGGTCCGACTGCCCCCAGGTGAGGGTGACCGCGACCCGGCCGGCGGTGCCGGTGCCCTTGACCGTCCACTGCGCCGGGACGTTCTGGGCGTGCAGGACGCCGTCCGCCTGGTTGGCGGCCTCCCACTGCTCCACCTCGCGCAGACCGTCGGCCGTGACGTAGAACTTCCGCAGCTGGGTGGCGAGCGCGCCGCCGGTCTCCGGGTCGCTCTTGGCGTCGATGTAGGCCCCGTAGAAGTCGGCGACCTGGGTCACGTTGTCGGACGCCGTGCCGGTGACCGTCGCCTGCGCCGCGGCGGCCTCGACCGCCCGGACCGGGGTCGCCTGCGCCGAGGCGGTGAGCCCGAGCGGCAGGGCCACGGCGGCGACGAGGCCGGCGATCAGAACGGTGCGGCGGACGGTCTTGCGGGCGGTCGTGTTCGTGCTCATGAGTGTGTTCCCCGGTTTCGATGAAGTCGATCAAGTCGATGGAGCGATGGAGCGATGGATTCGTGAGTGCGTCGCCGGGTGCGTTGCGACCCCCTCGACCCCCGTGGCGTGGGGGGCGGACCCGGCGACACCAGAAGCATCGGCGGCCCCTCGGCCGGGGCACAACGAACGACGGCCGACCCGCAACGGTGGAACCGTCCCAGGCCCTGTGACCTCTGAGTACCGGGAGTGCCTGGGATGCCGTCCTGGGACGCGAGACAGGGAGAGCCGGTGTCGTCCCAGGACGAGGTGGAGGAGTTCGCGGCGCTGCTGCGCCGTCTGAAGGACCGCACGGACCGCAGTTACGCGGCACTCGCGCGCCGCCTGAACATGAACGCCTCGACGCTGCACCGCTACTGCGCGGGTGAGGCGGTACCGCTCGGCTTCGCATCCGTGGAACGGTTCGCCGCGCTGTGCGGGGCCACGCCCGACGAACGGATCGAGCTGCACCGGCGGTGGATCCTGGCGGTGGCGGCACGGCAACGCCCCCGGACGGCGCCCGAGCCCGTACCGGAAGCCGCCGGGGCCCGCCCGGCGGACGGCGAGGGCGCCCCGGCCGAGCGGGCGGCCGAGCCCGTGCCCGCCCGTACCCCCGCCCCCGTTCCCCCGGCGGCCGCCGACCCCGTACCCCCGAAGGCCGCCGAGCCCGCACCCGCTCCCCCGGAGATCTCAAAGGCTCCGCAGGCCCCGGAGGGAGGTCTCCCCGGCCCGTCTCCCGAGCCCGCCCCCCTGCCGAGCCCCGCCTCACGACCGCCCTGGTACAGACGCCGCGCCCCCCTCGCCGCGGCCGTCGTGACCGCGCTGATCGCGACCCTGGGCAGCCTGTCCCTGCTGCCGTCCGGGCACTCCTCGGCGCTCGGCGACGACCGGGCCGCCGCGAAGACGACGGACGCCGGGCACAGCTCCGCCACCCCGTCCGCACCCGCCTCCCCCGCCCACGGCCGGCCGTCCGGCTCGCCCTCGGCGAACACCTCCGCCGCGGGCGACCGCTCGCCGGACCCGTCCACGAGCCCGTCCACGACCCCCGCCGCGAAGACCACCCCCGTCGCACCGATCACCTGGACGGCGAACTCCCACCGCTGGGCGGTCGGCTGCGAGCACGACTACGTCATCGACAAGGAGCCCGCGCGGGTGCCGCCGCCCCCGGCCCCGCAGGACGCCTCCCCGTGGGCGAGTTCGCAGGACGCGGTGCACGGCGGCCAGACGATGGTGGACATCACCGTGCAGGGACGTACGGACGCGGCCGTGGTCCTGGAGGCACTGCGGGTGCGTGTCGTGGGGCGGGCCGCCCCGGTGAAGGGCAACGTCTACGCCACGGGCCAGGGTTGCGGCGGCGGCCTGGGCCCCCACTCGTTCACCGTGGATCTGGACAAGGACCGGCCGATCGCCCACCCGGTCGCGGGTTACGAGGGCGAGACGCGCGTGCCGCCGATGGACCTGCCCTACCGGGTCTCCGTGACGGATCCCGAGGTGCTGGCGGTCGACGCCAGGACCGACGGCTGCGACTGCCGCTGGTACCTGGAGCTCGACTGGTCCTCCCAGGGCCGCACCGGCACCGAACGCATCGACGACGACGGCGTCCCGTTCCGCACCAGCGGCACCGAGGGCCTGTCGCACTACTGGTACGCCAACGGCGGCTGGACCCCTAGCTGAGCGAGGCGCTGTCGACTACCGCCTCCTCGGTGACGAGTCGCAGGGAGGGCTCCGGTGCGACTCGCCAGACTCAGACGAAGGCTGGGATGTCCACCGGGGCCACGGGGGCTTCCCCGGGGCGGGCGGCACGGCAATCGCGGCACCACGCTCCCCGGAACGGCGCCCTGAAGACCCTGTTGCAGCCGCCCCCGCAGTCCTCCCAGTCCTCCATGCCGGGTGGGCGGGGCAGCGGCCGACTCGTGAGCGGCCCGCCCCCATCGCCGCCCGGAAGGGGTGGCAGTGCCGGTGGGAGCAGATCCAGCAGGCGGTTACGGAGAAAGCCGGCCGGGTTGCGTACCTGGAGGGGAAGGCCGTTGGTCAGGGCGTAGATCACCGACGATCTGCCGAGACCGTTCTCGAACCAGGGGACGACCAGGGGAGCCAGCCGCCGCACCTCGCACCCGGACAGCGTCAACCGGCCATCGGTCCGACGCAGCCCGGCAAGCAACGCTTCGGCCTTCTCGTGGTGCTCGCCGCGGGGCGGCCCCGGCTCGACGACGGTCGGCTCGGGAGACCTGGCAGGCGGCCCGGCAGACCCGGTCGCGGTGACCGGTCCTCCGCCGCCGTGTACGACGTCGGCTGCCACGACCGGCTCGGACACGGCGTCGGGGGACGGCGCGGCCGTGATCGTCGGGGGTGCCGGGGCCGCCGGGGCGGGGGTCGTTCCCGGCTCTCCCTCCCGCCGGGCCCGGGTGAGCGCGGGGGCGTGGTACGCGAACGTACGCGTGACCACCCGCCCGGAGGGAAGCCGCTCCCGGACCCGCTCGACATAGCCGCGCTCCTCCAGCTCCCTCAGCGCGCCGGAGATCCGGCCCCTCCCCTCGGGGAACCACTCGGCGAGGCTGCGGATGTCGACCCGCGCGCCCTCGGGCAGCGACAGGATGTGCACGGCGATCCCGATGGCGGCCGCGGAGAGTCCGCGGTGCTGGGCGAGGTGGTTGCCGACGATCGTGTACCGGTCGGGCTGGTACTCACGTACGTGCCTGACACCGGAGTGGGTGGCGTTGTGCCGTACTCCCTGACTCGGGGGCAGGGCATCGATAAGCTTGGGCATAGCCATGGGGAAGGTTGCAGCTTCCTCTTTGGTGAGGCCCTCGCACTGGGATTGCCGTCCCGGCGGGGGCCGAAGCATGTGTGGGGATGTGGAGTTGTGGGTGTCGCTTGCGGTGAGAGTGCCCGCCCGATCCGCCCGTGCGCCAGCCGAACCAGCCGCTTTCACCCGCCCGTGTGACGTACACGAGGTTTGGTTGGTCGGAGGGTTTTTCCCCCCGGAGTTCTTTGGTCTTTTACCGCCCGCCGCACCGACGCCCAGGCCACCGGAGACCGCGTTTCCAGGCTTCGGTACGGGCGTCATCGGCGAGGCCCCAGATCGAGTTCGGCCCACACGGTCTTGCACGGGACGGGCCCGGCCCGCACGCCCCAGCGGTCCGCGAACTCCTCCACGAGCAGCAGCCCGTGACCGGACTCGGCCTGCCCCTCGCAGGCGCCCCGCACCCGG